>NZ_JBTNEH010000008.1:0-179230 GCF_054512775.1 Alicycliphilus sp. T452 | reverse complement strand
CAAAGCCAGCCCGCAAAAGGCTGCAAAATCGACCCAGTCTTAACCCCCTCGGGGCGTCGTTTTACCCACCTGTTGCTGGCTCCATTACGCCGAACATCGGTGGCTCCATTACGGCGGTCGGTGACAGGAGTTCGGCTGGTGGTTGAGCACGTACACCGCGTTGGTTGCATAGCTGGTCGCCAGCGTATGGAAATCCGACTCACCCGTAAGCCCAAGCTGCTGCCAAGTCTTTCCGCCGTCCCGGCTCTTGATCAGGCCAAAGGGATTGGTCAGTCCGGAACCTGGTGCCGGGTGCCCGCTGCTGTACAACGCGTCGCGCGTGGCAGAGTACCCCATGTAGTCGTGCGTCGGCCCCGCAGCCTTGGACCAGCGTCCATCCTCGAAGACGGCCAAGCCATGGTGACTGGGGATCAGAAGCTGTTTGCCGTCAGCGCTGTAGGACAGCCCGTGGACATGCATCAGTGTGACAGGCTCGCCAGCGTGAACCGGGGACGCCGCGAGGATGCCAAGCGCCAATGCGAGCGTCAAGGCATGGAGAGGTCGTTGTTTGTGGCGCATGGCTATCCCTCGTGATGGTTGGGAAAGTGCATGAACGTATGGGCGTCACCTGGTTGAGAATCAGGCCCTGGGTCCCACGCCGATGTGCAGTGCCGATTCTCCAGAATAGTGGTGCGGGGGCACTTCGAGGTTGCTGGGAGCGGGTACGTTCTTGAAAACCCGGCCCGCGAGATCGAACTTCGATCCATGGCATGGGCAATAGAAGCCGCCCGGCCATGACGCCCCTATGTCGGCGGTACCCGGTTCTGGCCTGAAGGACGGGATACAACCCAGGTGGGTGCAGATCGCCACCAGCACGGCGATGTCCGGCTTGACCGAACGCAGATCGTTGCGGGCGTAGTCAGGCTGCTGCCCACGACGGCTCGAATGCGGGTCACTGAGCAAGTCGTCGTGGCTGCGCAAGGACTCGAGCATGCCCGTAGTACGGCGCAGCACCCACACCGGCTTGCCGCGCCACTCCACGGTCCGTAGTTCGCCGGGCTTGATGGACCCAACGTCGGCCTCTACAGGCGCACCGAATGCGCGCGCTCGTTCGCTTGGGGCCATGGAGGCCACGAAGGGCACGCTTGTCGCGACGATACCCGCACCGCCAGCCGCAGTCGCCGCCGTGAGCCACAGGCGACGTGCGGGGTCTGGAAGGATTGCTGTGCATGACATTTGCAGGCCTCGCCTGGAACAAGGGTGGATGGAGTGTGCTGCAGACTGCTGGTGAATGCAGGGCGTTCTGGCATTGCTCGCTAGGCCTTGTCCGGATCGCCATCGCGGACCCCGGATTCCGCCTTGCTTTCGCCGGGCTTGGCGCTCTCATTCTTCTGGTTGCCATTCATGCCCTTCATCATGAAGAGCATCGCCACCGGGCAGATGAGTGCCACCAAGAAAGGGGCGCTGGCCAGAATGAACGCGTGGGCCGCTGGTATTGCGAAGTAGGCGACCGCCAGGCCAAGGCCTAGCCAGACAGCCATCTTCACCAACATTTTTGAATCGCATTTCATGTTGCTCTCCTTTGAAATTAGGGGTCTCGCAGAGGTATCGTTAGACCGATGGGTCAGGTAAAACTTCTGCTCCGGTACGAAGATGGAGTAACTTTTCCACGGGCATAACCACTGCGATTCCCGCCCCAGGAACATCGGAACGAGCGGTCTCCATCAAGGCCTTGAGAAGCACCTCCACTTTCGATTCCTCCGTGAAGATCTCAATCTTGGTGTGTTCGCTGAGCCAGTCACTGGTAAAGAAATTCTTGTATTCGCCAAAGCCCTTGACTCTGGTAAGCGTGATACCTCCAACACCCATGCTCCTGAGTTGCCTTTCCAGGGACTCCACAGCCTCTGACGGGACAATTGCAACGACATACTTGAAGTTCATGATTTCCTCGCTGTCTTTCATAGTTCGGCATTCGATAGATCAAATGACTGAAGGCTGAGGTCGCCATCATGGCAATTTGATGCATCGGCACGATGAACAGTTTCCCGTCGCGCAAGCCAACATAGGCACCCTGGAAAGACCAAGTACGACCAGACCGCAGAAAGCACTGGCGCGACTGGCTTCCGATCACTCAGGTCTTGGCACCGACTCCGCAAGCCGGGACATCGTGCACGCGTTTGTCTCGACCACCGCGCCAGCAGCGCCTTGTGATTGGGCAAATCCACCTCGACCTTGGCACCTGGATCGGCTGAATTGAGGGCCGTGGTCACCGCGTTGACGCAGCGGCTGCAGGTCATAGGCCGAAGACCGAACGCCTTCATGATGGCGGCTCCTTGAAAGTAGGATCAACGCCTTCACTGTGAGGCATCCAACCGTGGCAATGTCAAGCGATTCGAAGGATCCCCACTTTTAAATCATGGAATTTTGGTCGACACCTTTGACTTTTCCATCGTGACAAGGTGGAGACTGCAATCAACGCTGTGACGTGGTGGCGACTCCCTTGACGCCAAGAGCGGCCGCTGAGCTTGGTCGTCGCCAGAGCGGCCATGGCGTTCAGCAGTGTCAGCGTGGTCGCCAACGCCTTGACGCTGCGCCGCAGGAAAGGAGACCGACCATGATGTACAACACCGCACCACGGCAAGAACAGGCTGCCGGCAAGTCGACGGGAGCCCGCCATCACCATATGCCCGCGCCGGTGATTGCGCAGCGGTTCAACATAGGACAGGCGGCCACACGCTCTGGCGTGACGGCCAAGATGATCCGTTATTACGAGTCCATGGGGTTGCTGCCCCCAGTGGCACGCACAGAGGCCGGCTACCGACTGTACGGGGACAACGAAGTCCATACGCTGCGCTTCATTGGCCGTGCGCGAAACCTCGGCTTTGGCATGAATGAGATCACCGAGTTGCTCAAGCTCTGGCAGAACCGTCACCGGGCGAACGCCGATGTCAGGCGCATCGCTCTAGCCCACATTGCCAACCTGGAGCATCGCGTGAGCCAGATGGTTTCGATGAAGCACACGATCGAGGTCTTGGTCACGTCCTGTCATGGAAATGAACGGCCAGTTTGTCCGATCCTCGATGAGCTCGCCAAGTGAGCGAGCGCCATTCGGATGTGGGTCCACGACCGATAAAAAAGGCATCACCCGTGCCCGCCCATCCAAGGCAAGAAGCGTCCATCGGTCAAGCACAAGCTCAGGTAGAGCAGGCCAACGCATTGCAGGCAGACCTGCTACGCATTGCGCCTTCGGCGCTGAAAGAGGACGATTCCGATCGGCCCTAACATCAAGGGGAATTTTTCATGGGATTGCTCCGCCGCCAATTTTTGTAGACCTCCGCTGCCGCCGCCACTGCGGTATTCGCCGGTTGTACATCAACATCTTTCAGTGATTCGAAACCAAGCTCCAACGGAAAGGGGAGTGGCACACCTAGCCGTCTTCTGGTCGAAAAGCGCTCGATTGAAGTTAACGGTCGTGCGGCCATGATGTTCCGACTTCAACAGCCAAACGGTACGCGCGGCCTCTTTCTCAATCCGGGAGAACGCTTCCTGGTCAATCTGGAGAACCGCATGGACGAAGCAACCATCGTCCACTGGCATGGGCAGACGCCCCCGCCCGACCAGGACGGTGTAAGTCAGTTCGGTATTCCGCTACTTCAGCCCGGCGAGCAGCGCGCCTATGATTTCGGCGCACGTCCTGGTACGTACTGGATGCATTCGCATCAAGGTTTTCAGCA
The DNA here is from genome assembly GCF_054512775.1 of Alicycliphilus sp. T452. Classification (NCBI taxonomy): domain Bacteria; kingdom Pseudomonadati; phylum Pseudomonadota; class Betaproteobacteria; order Burkholderiales; family Comamonadaceae; genus Alicycliphilus; species Alicycliphilus sp. T452. The sequence goes on along the minus strand of NZ_JBTNEH010000008.1, from coordinate 175,517 downwards.
CCAGAAAATGTTGTCAGCTCCATTGGTAGTGCGCACAGCCGATGACGTGCGTGCTGACGCCCAAGAAGTAACGATATTTCTGGAAGATTTCTTGTTTCGTGACCCAGCCGAAATATTCACTGACTTGCAAGGCGGCAAATCAGAACATCACGATGCCATGGCAGGCATGGCAGGCATGGCAGGCATGGCAGGCATGATGCCGAGTAAAACTATGCCCGGCGCTCAAGAAATGCCAGGCATGAGTGGGATGAATGGCATGTCAGGCATGCAAATGGATTTGAATGATATCGAGTTCGACGCTTATCTCGCGAACGACCGCACGCTCGATGATCCAGAAATTATCCGAGTAGCCCAGGGTGGAAAAATCCGCTTGCGCGTTATCAATGGATCCGCTTCGACCAATTTCCATATTGATCTAGGGTCATTGCAAGGCACGATTGCGGCGGTCGACGGCGAGTTGGTCAAGCCATTGACGGGCCGTCGCTTCGGCTTGGCCATGGCCCAGCGGATCGACATTCTGGTCGACCTGCCGAAAAACGTTGGCGCTTGGCCAATCCTGGCGATGCGGGAAGGCGCCAGGCAGCAAACTGGCGTCATTCTTGCTACCGTCGGCGCAAACGTCGGCAAGCTGGCAAGCATGGCTGACACCATGGCCGGCCCCCTGACCTTCGACCTGGAAATGCAATTATCCGCGCTCACCCCATTGGAACTTCGTCCCGACACTACCCATTCCACGTTGAAGCTGACTGGTTCTATGGCGCCATATAGCTGGGGTATCAACGAAAAAGGCTGGAACAACCGGGATACCGTGAAGATCAGAAAAGGGCAACGCGTACTGATCACTTTTCAGAATACGACGATGATGGCACACCCCATGCACTTGCATGGTCACGCTTTCCAGGTTGTCGCGTTCAACGGCAAAGCATTTGCGGGAGCGATGCGCGATACGGTCCATGTACCGCCAATGGCAAAGGTAACTATCGCGTTTGATGCGGACAGCGCTGGCCAATGGTTATTGCATTGCCACAACACGTATCACATGGCGGCGGGCATGATTACTGAAGTAGCCTACGTCTAAAAATGTACGCTAGCTCAACCTGATAACGACAAGCATGGTGCTTCATGAGTGCGAATGAACGTTTATCTGAAGGCGTTGCCACGCCTGCGCCGTCGGCCCAGTATCTGGATGCCAAACGGACCATTCAGGAGATGGCAATGTCCAGCGGGCGCCACTTGCTGGATGCTCCCGTCATGCGCCTCTGCGTGATGGCTGTGTACGCTGGAATGCTGATCGCCGCCGGTGCATTGTTCTCTGTGCTGCTCTCCGCGGGGGTGGAGACGCAAGGTCCACGCCGGCTGCTCGAAGGTCTCGGCTTCACAGCCGGGTTCTGTTTCGTGATTCTGTCTCAGGCCGAGCTATTCACCGAAATCAATGTCGTCATGCCGGTGACCCTGCTTCACTACTCGAAATGGAGCCTTGTGGGGAAGGCGACGCGATTTTGGGCACTGGCTTTTGTCGGCAATCTTGTCGGCGCAATGGTGATTGGTTATCTCGTGGCTACTGTGCAGCACTATCCGCCGGAAATCGCTTCGCGCCTCGCGGAAATTGTCTCGACCAAGATGGCCTATCGCGAAATCGGTGGCGTCACCGGATGGCTTCAAGTCGTCCTGTCCGGAATGCTGGCGAACTGGCTGGTAGGCCTGGCAGCGTTCTTCGCCACCATGGGGCGCACCATCCTCGACAAGTTCATCCCGTTGTTCCTGGCGGTGTCACTCTTTGTCGCCGCGGGCTTTCAGCACAGTCCGGCGAACATGGCGTACTTTTCATTGGCTGCGGGGGCGGGTATGGGACCGACATGGAGCGCCGCACTGGGCTGGAGCATTGTCCCGGCGGCCATCGGAAATCTCCTCGGTGGCCTATTGTTTGTTGTCCTGCCGCTATGGATTGCTTTTGGCTCGAAACACAGCGCCATGATTGAAGGCGATAATTCTGGGGCCAAGTCATGAGCGCGGATGCCCACAAGCCACAAACCGTTGATGCAGTTGGAAGCGGCGTCAGGGAACGTAGACTGTTCAGGGCGAAGGTATCGCTGCGGCCCATTTGGAGCGCATTTTCGGCCACCTCTGCCGCGCCCAAGGCCAGCCCGGCGGAAACCAGGACCAACATCACATCAACGGTCGCCACGTACTGCGCGATCAGTGGCTCCTGCCCACACGTGCGAAGGAAGCGATCGATCTGGCACGCATGACCTTCGCAGATGGCGGGGTCGCCCAGCGTCAGGGGATAGCGCAGCACTTCCTTCGTCGGAACCTGCTTGAAGGCGAGCACGGGATGGCGGGCAGGCACCGCCATCATCAATTCATCCTCCCAAGCAGGAGTGACCACGATGCCATCGCCTGCATCTTCGGCCCTCGAAAACCCGGCGTCGTACAGGTCGTCGTGCAGTCCCTTGTCCAGTTCCTTGATGGTGCGGGACAGAAGCGACTGGTCGATGTGCAGCCGCTCGGCAATGCGGGCGAAGTGGAGTTCTTCGGCGACGGCCAGAAAACATCGGAGGTGACGCAATTCCATGAGTCAATGTCCTTATGAGACTCGATCGTGCTCGCTGTGGGGCCGCGGCAGCGCCAACCGCTGTTTCTTTCAAGTGGCGGCGTTCTCATGCACTGGCTCTGCAGTGACGTCCTCTTCTTGCTCATCTGGGCGATGAGCCAGCCGATACAGAATTGGCAACACGAGCAGCGTCAGTACGGTGGACGACAAGATGCCGCCGATAACCACGGTGGCCAGAGGCCGTTGGACTTCCGCGCCCGTTCCCGTGGCGATGGCCATCGGGATGAAGCCCAGCGACGCCACCAAGGCCGTCATCAACACGGGGCGCAAGCGGGTCAGCGCGCCCTCGCGGATGGCTGCGTCCAGCGGCGTTCCGCCCTCTCGCAGGCTGCGGATGTAGGAAATCATCACCAGGCCATTGAGCACGGCAACGCCCGATAGCGCGATGAAGCCCACGGCGGCCGAGATGGACATGGGAATGTCGCGCAGCCACAGCGCCAGGATGCCGCCGGTCAGTGCGAACGGAATGCCGGTAAAAACCAGCAAGCCATCCTTGACATTGCCGAACATGGCAAACAGCAGCACGAAGACCAGCAGCAGCGACACCGGAACGACGATCTGCAAGCGCTGGGTGGCGGATTGCAGGTTCTCGAAAGTGCCGCCCCAGCTCGTCCAGTAGCCTGTGGGAATCTTGACCTGCGCCAGCGCAGCCTCGGCGTCGGCCACGAAGGAGCCGACGTCGCGGCCACGCACGTTGGCGCTCACCACGATGCGGCGCTTGCCGTTTTCCCGGCTGACCTGGTTGGGGCCGGGTGCCAGCTCGAAGCTCGCCACCTCGGCCAGTTGGATGAAGTTGGTTCGTCCTTCGCCGCCACCTGTGCCGCGTGGCAACGGAATCGGCAGGCGCTTCATGCTTTCCAGGTCGTTGCGCAGGGACTCCGGCAGCCGAACCAGGATGTCAAATCGACGGTCCCCTTCAAACAGCGTACCGGCCTCGCGCCCGCCGATGGCCGTGGCCACTGCATCTTGGATGTCGGCCACGTTCAGCCCGTAGCGCGCGGACTTCTGACGATCAATGTTGACCGTGAGCATCGGCAATCCTGTGGTCTGTTCAACTTTGACCTCAGACGCACCGGGGATCTTCTGCAACATGGACGAGACTTCTTCGGCTGTCTTGTTCAATACGTCCATGTCGTCGCCGAAGATCTTCACCGCCACATCGCTGCGAACCCCTGATATGAGTTCGTTGAACCGCAGTTGGATCGGCTGGGAGAACTCGTAGTTGTTGCCCGGTATCTTGCCCACCACCTCCTGCACGGCGGCCAGCAATTCGTCGCGTGACTTGCGCGGCTCGGGCCATTCAGACATGGGCTTGAGCATGATGTAGCCGTCGGAAATGTTCGGTGGCATGGGGTCGGAGGCAATTTCTGCCGTTCCAGTACGCGCGAAGACACGGTCGATCTCGGGGAACTTGGCTTTCAGCGTTGCTTCCAGTTGCTGCTGCATCGCCACCGATTGGGACAAACTGGTGCCTGGAATGCGCAAGGCCTGGATGGCGAAGTCACCTTCGTTCAAACCTGGAATGAACTCACTGCCCATGCGGGTCGCGATCAATCCGCACAACACCACCGCCACTGCGGCGACTGTCAGGACGACGGCCTTGGCCGCCATCACGCGGTCCAGCAGGGGGCCGTACCAGCGCTTGGCTTGAACCATCAAGAAGTTTTCCTTCTCGCTGACCCGATGGCCGATGAACAGAGCGACCGCCGCCGGAATGAAAGTCACCGACAGGATCATGGCCCCCACGAGCGCGGCTACCACCGTGAACGCCATCGGGTGGAACATCTTCCCCTCGACGCCGGTCAGGGCGAAGATGGGCAGGTACACCACCATGATGATGAGCTGCCCGAACAGCAGCGCACGGCGTGATTCCTTGGATGCCAGGAACACCTCGTGAAAGCGCTCCGCCCGCGTCAAGGGCCTGCCCTGGTGCGCCTGCGCATGGGCCAGTCGGCGCACGCAGTTCTCGACGATCACCACCGCCCCGTCGATGATGATGCCGAAGTCCAGCGCCCCCAGACTCATCAGATTGGCGCTCACCTTGTAGTGCACCATGCCCGTGAAGGTGAACAGCATCGACAAGGGAATCACCGTCGCCGTGATGATGGCCGCTCGGATGTTGCCCAGGAACAGGAACAGGATCACGATCACCAGAATCGCGCCTTCCAACAAGTTCTTCTTGACCGTGCTGATGGCTTTGTCCACCAAAACAGTACGGTCGTAGACGGTCACCGCATGGACCCCCTCAGGCAGGCTGCGGTTGATCTCCACCATCTTCTTGTCGACGGCTTGCGAAACCGTTCGGCTGTTTTGGCCAATCAGCATGAAGACCGTGCCCAGCACCACTTCGCGGCCGTTGTCTGTGGCTGCGCCGGTGCGCAGTTCGCGCCCCAGCCCCACGTCAGCCACGTCGCGCACCCGGATTGGCACGCCGCCCGCGCTGCTGAGGATGACATTGCCAATGTCCTCCAGCGTCTTGACTTGCCCAGGTGCCCGGACCAGGTACTGTTCGCCGCGCTTTTCGATGTAACCCGCACCCACGTTGCCGTTGTTTCGATCCAGCGCCGTCACGATGTCCTGTAGGGTGACGCCCAGCGAGGCCAGTCGCTCGGGTATCGGCGAGATTTGGTATTCCTTGGCATAGCCGCCAATCGAGTTGATCTCCGTCACGCCGGGCACGTTGCGCAACTGCGGCTTGATGATCCAGTCCTGAATCTCGCGCAGGTCGGTGGCCGTGTAGGGCATCCCATCAGGTTTCTTGGCGCCGTCCTTGGCCTCGACCGTCCACAGGTAAATCTCGCCCAGGCCGGTGGAGATTGGCCCCAGCGCAGGCGTGATGCCGGAAGGCAGTTTTTCCCGCGCCTCCTGGATGCGTTCATTGACCAACTGGCGCGCGAAGTAGATGTCGGTGCCGTCCTTGAAGATCACGGTCACTTGCGACAGTCCATAGCGCGACAGGGAACGGGTCTGCTCCAGGTTGGGCAGGCCCGCCATCACGGTTTCAATCGGGTAGGTCACCCGTTGCTCGGTCTCCAGCGGTGAATATCCTGGCGCTTGGGTATTGATCTGTACCTGGACGTTGGTGATGTCCGGTACGGCATCGATGGGGAGCTTTTGGTAGTTGAACACGCCGACGGCAGCCATACCGATGACTGCCAGCAACACCAACCATCGGTGCTCGATGGCTGCGCGAATGAGTTTTTCAAACATGTGCGTTGCTCCGGCATCAATGGGTGTGTTCGGCAGAGGCTTTGCCAAGCTCTGACTTCACGACAAAACTGCCAGCCGACGCATACGGAGCCCCCGCCTTCAGCCCTTGAACCACCTCGACGCGCTTGCCATCACTACGGCCCAACTGCACGGGCTGGGCAATGAAGCCACCATTCACTTTCAAAAACACGACGGGCTTGTCGCCCACGGTCTGAATGGCATCACCGGCCACCGTCACGGGCACGTCGGCCTCAGATGAGGTCACTTCCACGTTGACAAACAGTCCGGGACGCCAAGCGCCTTGGGGGTTGGACAAGACCACGCGGGCCTTGGCCATGCGGGTTTGTTCGCCAATCAGCGCGCCAACAAAGGTGATGGTGCCTTGCGCGCTGGCATCGAATGCCGTTGCCTTGATGGTGACCTTTTCGCCGACCCTGACCAGTGGCAAGTCCTTGGCGGGTATGTTGATTTCAGCCCAGACCTGTCCCAGATCGGACACGGTGAACACGGCGGCGTCTTCCTTGACGGCCTCACCCAGGCTGAGATGCTTTTCAATCACCAGGCCATCGAACGGGGCGCGCAACTCAAAGCGATTCAGCCCTCCCGAAGATCCCGCGCTCAACCCCAAGGCCGACAGCTTCTGCTGAGCATTGGCCACAGCGACTTGCGCCTCGTTTAACGCCTGCCCTGCTTGTAGGTAGTCCTGCTCGGCGGAAATTTTCTGCTCCCAGAGCCGCTTTTCACGCTCGAACGTGGTCTTAGCCAAGGCCAGACGCTTTTGTGCTGTCTGCAACTCGCTGCGCTGCTCAGACGCAGCCGGGCTGGCAATGACTGCGAGAACCTGTCCCTTCTTGACTGCTTGACCCAGACTGGCCTGAACGCTCTCGACCACTCCTGCAATGCGTGGGACAACGTGCGACGTCCGGTCTTCGTTCAAGCGAATTTCCCCGGGCAATTGCAAGGCTGACTTGATTCGTGCCGCGCCAGCCGTGTCGATGCTAATGGATGCCGCTTTGATTTGTGCATCACTGAGTTCGACTTTCCCCTCCTCTTGGTTGAGGACAAACATGAAGGGTTCGTTGGCTGTCTGGGCAACGATGCTGATCTCGAACGCGTGCGGCTCCGGCACGACCTCGCGGCTCAGCAGGCTGTCCTTGTCAGGCGCGAAGTTGAGCGCCTGCTTCTCGCCGGTCAAGCGCGTGACGGTGGCGCTGACCTTTGCAGTGTTGCTGGCAAGTGGTTTGCCCTTGTCATAGAGCCAGATTCGCAAACGAGGCTCACCGCCTTCCTCCGCGAGCAACGCCTCCAATCCGAAATCCCCTTCATTGAACAGTTTGCCGCCATGCACCCCCTTGCTCGGCCCTTCGTGGTGCTCACCGTCCGCATGGCCCTTGTCGTGGTCGTGCTGGTCACCACTTGCCTTGTCGTGATGCTCACCATCACTGTGCGCCTTGGACTCAACGTGGCTGCCGTGACCGTGGCCATCACCTTCGGCTGTCTTGGTTGCTTTGCCGCCGAGAATGGCGCTGCCCAGTACGACGCCCGTCGCAGCGATCACGGCGATGGCGATCAACTGCTTCTTGCTGACGCTCAGTTTGTTCGTGTCGATTTTCATGTTTATTCCTTGTTCGCTGGCGGGGTGGCACTTGCGGCGGATTCGCCGAGCACTCGGTCAATGTCCGCCGCTGCGCGATGCGCTTCAGCCAGTGCTTTGAGGTATTGGGATTGGGCGGCGAAGTAGGTGCGCTGTGCGTCCAGCACTTCCAGGAAGTTGAACTTGCCGTTTTCAAACCCGACGGTGGCCGCGTCGTAGGCGCTCTTGGCCCCAGGCAACACCTCCCGCTGCAACACGTCGATTTCTCCGCGAACCGACGCCAGCCGCTCGCGGGCTTGCAGAACCTCCGTGTCAAGGCGCACATTCAACGCTTGGAGTTCGTCCCGCGCCTTGTCTTCACGCTTCAACGCCTCCAGCAAGTTGCCCTGATTGCGATCAAACAAAGGCAGCGGCACGGAAACGCCGAGCATCAATTGATTGCGCTGAAGCTCGTTCGGGCGTTTCACGCCCAGGCTGACCGTGATGTCGGGGGTTTGCTTGCTGCGCTCCACATCGGCCAGCGACCTACGGCGTTCGACCTCCAATTGCGCCCGGCGCAGTGCCGACGAGGCCGACAGGCGCTGCTGAATGTCATCCAAAGAAGGGATAACCGGAAGATCGTCCACGCTGCCTGCCACCTGGGTAAATCGCGGTGGATTGGCTCCCAGTAAGCTCGCCAAACGCGCCCGCGCACTGCGTTGCTCGCTCTGGGCCTGCGCCAGTTCAACCCGTACTCCCGCCTCGGCCACCCGAGCCTTGGTTTCTTCGACTGGAGAAACCTTGCCCGCCGCCACGCGTTTGGCAACAGCATCGGTGGCTCGTCTTGCCAGATCGGCGCTGGCTTGGGCCAGTGCTGCGCGTTCCTGTGCCGCCAAAGTCTCGAAGAAGGCCGCGACTACGGCGGCGCGAACTTCGACGCGGCGCACGTTCAGTTCTTCGGCTGCAATGTCGCGTCCTCGCTCTGCCGCCGTGATACGGGCAGCGCGCTTGCCACCCATTTCGATGGGCAGATTGATCTGCACGCTTTGTGTGCGGGTCTGCGCCCGCTGGTCTTCCAGTAAGTACGCCAGTTCTGGATTTGGGCGAGCTTGCCCCTGGATCACCTGACCTTGCGTCGCCTCGATTTCCCGCCTTGCGATAGCCAGATCTAGATTGCCATCCAGGGCTAGCGCGATGGCCTTTTGCAGCGTCAGGAGTGCCGCCGCCTCGGCTTGCAAGCCGCTGTTGACGGTGTCTTGTGCTGCTGGCAGCGCCTGAGCGAAAGCCGCCCCTGCGGTGAGCGCAATGAGCAAGCCTGTCGCAGCCGCAACTTTTGAGGCGCAGTGGACGGAGACTGACTCCCGTCGTTTGTGATTGTGATGACCCTTTAACATCCGATTCTCCAGTGATATTCAAATACACGAGGGAATCGGCGGAGAGCGATCGAAACGATCGCCTGCTACGTCGTCACGTCAGCCGCACGAAGTCGGCTGGATACGGTCACGCGCCATGCATGACCGTATTGGTGGCGACGAAGGGAAAGGAACGCGCTCCCCGCCGATCAGGCGAGGGCACGCCATCGAGGGCGGTCGAGGCGTTCGAAAGGGGGCGATGTGAGATGCGTCCCGTGATCTGCTGTATGCAGAGACGATTCGGCCAGCGACGCAACCGTGACTACCCCAGGCAAGGCCGACAAGCATCCGGCGTGGCAGGAGGCGCAATCAGGATCGCCGCCAATGGTCTTGGTTGGATCGGGGGATGCGTCCTTGCCGTCCGCAGTTTTATGCTGATGGTCATGGTGACCGATGTGCTTGGCTGCGGCACCGGTTTCGTGTCGGCAATAGCCTGCTACCGCCGCCCAGCTGAGCTGCAGCGGCATGAACACCAACAGAAAAATTACCAGCCATTTACGCACAGGGCAAACAGTGTAGCAGCTACGGGCTTTAATCTGCCACTCCTTCACCACTTGGGTTTGTCTCAGAGCCCTGTGTGCGTAGCGTGCCTCCACACGGGTTCATCCGGAATCAAATCAGGGCCGCTTCTGTATTCGACGAGGTGTGGCCGCTTTGACGAACCGAGGCGGCACGGGGGCACGGCAGCGCAGGGTACTGGCGGCAGCAGTGTCAACCGCCGGAATACAGTTCCAGTCGCGCACGCTGTGCTTCCGGTGCTTCGCTACGCATCTCATCGACAACCTGCTGGCGCGTCTTCGGCGCTTCGGAACTCTTGATGGGCACCGGCAGTCCACGCTGCATCAACGCAAGCGTACCGTCCTTGCGAGCTGTCTGGACCTCGGCCATCACCTGTTCGCGGGTCTTGGTGCTCTTGAAGTGATCGGGGTGGTACGTGAAGCCCTGTTCCGTGGGTGCGGCATGCCAGAGCGAATTGGCCTGGGCCGCCATCGGCAGGGCCGTAGCCAGGACGACAATCTTCAGGGTGACAAGATGGGTCAGTTTCATTGCATAGTCCTTTCCAGTGTGATTTGCAAAAAATCGATATACCCGAAGGCATGAGCACAATGTAAGAACCAGCACCGAACAGGAGTAAAACGTGCAGATGACAATTTGGACAGGTTGCGAGAGGCCGTGGAAGGAACGGTACGCATGAAGCTGCTGATCGTGGAAGACGAAGCCAAGATCGCGGACTATCTTCGCAAGGGGCTCGCTGAAGAAGGCTACGTGATCGACGTGGCGGCCAACGGCATCGATGGCCTCCACATGGCCTCGCACGGCAATCACGACCTGATCGTTCTCGACGCCATGCTGCCGGGCATCGATGGCTTCGGCTTGCTGGCTGCGCTGCGGCAGAGCAAGCAGACGCCGGTGATCATGTTGACGGCCCGCCACCGCATCGAAGACCGGGTGCGCGGACTGAAGACGGGAGCGGACGATTACCTCGTCAAGCCATTTGCCTTTTCCGAACTGGTGGCCCGCATCGAGGTGCTGCTGCGCCGCGCTGCTGGTACTGCACCCGCACCCGATGCGCTGGTGCTGGGTCTGGGGGACTTGCAAATGGACCTGGCGAGGCGGCGCGCCACTCGGGCCGGCCAGCGCATCGACCTGTCGGCCAAGGAGTTCCAGTTGCTGACGCTGCTTCTGCGTCGCAAGGGCGAGGTTCTGTCGCGCACCGAGATCGCCGAGCAGGTGTGGGACGTGAACTTCGACCACGGCACAAACGTGATCGACGTCGCTGTGCGTCGGCTGCGGAACAAGCTCGACCTGCCCTTCGAGCGTCCGCTGCTGCACACGGTCCGTGGCATGGGCTACGTGCTCGAAGATCGTCAGCCGTGAGACCGAGGCTTGCCGGATCGCTGGGACGGCGGCTGGCCCGCTGGCTCGCCCTTCTCACGCTAGTGGGGCTCGCCTTGACCTGCCTGGGGGTCTATACCGTCACCGCGCTGAGCTTCAAGGACCGGCAGATGGACACGCTGCGGCAGAAGCAGATCCAGGTGAACCATCTCATTACCGAGTCGGGAGAACTGGACGGCGGCACGCTTGCACACAAGCTCGACGACGGCATGGTCGGCCGGCAGGACATGAAGGTGATCCTGACCAGCGCCGACGGCAACATTCTCTATGCCAGTTCGGCAATTCCAATTGATTCCCGCACGATCGACCTGCGATTCGAGGCCACGACCGGCACCACCCCCGTCCAGGCGGTGCTGAGCCTTGACGTCAGCGAGGACGATCGTGTGCTCGAACGCTTGGCCCGCACTCTGGTCGCGGCTGCGCTCGCCGGAGCGGTGGTGATTGCTGCTGGCGGATTCACGCTGGTGCAAATCGGGCTGCGTCCCGTACGCGATCTCTCGGCACAAATCCAGGCACTGGAGGCCGATACCCTGCATCGGCTTTTGGATGGCTCCGCCCAACCCGACGAACTGGTTCCGCTGGTGGCCCATGTCAACGAGCTGCTGAAACGTCTGCACAAAGCCTATGAACAACTGGAAGCATTCAATGCCGATGTTGCGCACGAACTGTTCACGCCGTTGGCGACCCTGATGGTGAGCACCGAGGTCGCTTTGCGCAAGGCACGCGATGCCGACGCGCTACGGGATGTGTTGGGTTCGCATCTCGAAGACCTCCAGCGCATGTCGATGATCGTGCAGGACATGCTCTTCCTGTCGCAAGCCGACCGTGGAGCTGAAGCCCGCCGCGAGCACGTCGGCAGCCTGGCCGGCGTTGTGCGCGCGGTGGTGGATCTGCACGAGGCGGCCATCGAGGAAGCCGGTCTTCAGGTCCGTATCGACGGCGATGCCACATGCACGGCCGACGTGCGCTTGCTACAGCGCGCGCTATCCAACCTAATCGGCAACGCAACCCGGCACGCACATTTGCACAGCACCGTCTTCGTGCAGATCCATCGGCTGGACGGCGAGGTAGCCCTGCGGGTGTTGAACCAAGGCCACACCATTGCTGCCGAACATCTGCCACATCTATTCAACCGCTTCTATCGGGCGGATGCAGCGCGGTCGGACGCCGCCCGCAATCATGGACTGGGCTTGGCCATCGTGGCCGCCATCGCCCGCATGCACGGAGGGCGGATCATGGCCGAGTCGAGCGATGGCGTCACGTCCATCGGGCTCGCGGTGCCTGACTTCCACACACAATAGTTACAACTGATTGAGCACCACCAACAGGCTGGCCTCCACTAACCAATTGCTTCCTCCAGCAGGAGAAGCGCCAGAAAGCCGGCAAAGAATATCGCCGTCACCCATGGGCGATCTGGCGTCTCGTGCGCTTCAATCAACAGTTCTTCGGTCACGAGGTAGAGCAGTGCTATCAGACCAAACGCGAAGAAGCCGGTCAGAGCGGGACTGGGTAACAAGGCCACCGGCGCTCCGAGCAAAGCCCCGATCGGTAGCAAAAACACGAGGGCGGCCGTGATTCCAACGACCTTGGCACGGGAGCGAACGCTCTCGCCGAGTTCCGTCGCCACCGTCAAGCCAAGGAACAGCACTTCGATGGTCAGGGCGATGGTCAGCAGCAGGCCGACTTTCGGGCCAGCCGCAAACCCAATGCCGAGTACCAAGCCATCTATCAGGATGTCGACGCCGATCGCTGTCAAGAGACCGGCTGGCCCTTTCGCCCACGTTTTCAACTGCTTCACCAGTAGCATGGTGGCGACGCCGATCGCACCGCCGATCAGCGTTGCCCAAGGCGAACCCTGGTGCATGATGTCGGGCAGGATTTCGCCAGCCGCCGCTGCGAACACGACGCCAGCGGCAAAGTGCTGAATCGCGCTGACAAGTGTTGGCCCTGGGCGCGCGTTCACCGCGACCGTGGCGCCGATGATGGCGGCCGCTGCCGGGATCAAGGTGTAAAGCCAGGCCGAGATCGCCATGCCTCAGATCACCGCGTTGCCACACTGAGCACAGAATTTCGCGCCGGTCGGAATGACGCTACTGCACTTCGTGCATGAAGCCGGCACCAGCGATGTCCCGCACTGGCTGCAAAAGCGAGAGCCTTGCGGATTGATCGCTTTACATTGCGAGCATGGGATGCCGCTGACCGAAGGCGCTGGATTGCGTCCCCAGTCGTGACCGCTCGGACTGCCGTGGCCGTGGCTATTTCCATGCCCGTGAGAGCTGCCATGCCCCCCGCCGTGATCGCCGCCATGCCCGCCAAGAATTCGATCCCAGATTCCCATTTTCAATACTCCAGACTTCGGTTTACTGGTCCGCCCGCTTCCCGAGCAGCCGCAATCCGTTGAACACCACCAGCAAACTCGCCCCCATGTCGGCGAACACGGCCATCCACATAGTGGCATTGTCGAAGATGGCCAGCAGCAGGAATACCAGCTTGATGCCCAGCGCGAGACTGATGTTTTGCCAAAGTACGGCGTGGGTGCGCTTGGAGAGTCGTATCGTTTCCGGCAGACGACGCAGGTCATCGTTCATGACGACGACATCGGCGGCCTCCATCGCAATGTGGGTCCCTGCAGCGCCCATGGCAAAGCCAATGTCAGCCTTGGCAAGAGCGGGCGCGTCATTGATGCCGTCGCCAGTCATCGCCGTGATGCCCACGCGCTGCTGAAGTTCGCCGATGGCCTGCAACTTGTCTTCGGGTAGCAGGTTGCCACGCACCTCGGCTATGCCCGCCTGGGAGCCAACCGTGCGCGCGGTTGCGACGTTGTCCCCTGTGAGCATGACTGGTGTCACGCCCAGCGACTTCAGGTCGGCTACGGCCTGCGCGGAGGATGGCTTGATGGTGTCCGCCACCGCACAGATCGCCATGACACGCTCGCTGTTGGCAAGAAGCGTGACGGTGCGGCCAGCTTGTTCATGCACTGCAAGGCGGGCTTCGAGTTCAGCCGAGCATTGCCCCCGCTCTTCGATCCAACGGTGGTTGGCCAGCGCGTAGGGGTGATCGCCGATCACCCCTTGCACGCCGCGCCCTGCAACGGCTTGAAACTCTCCCACCTCTTGATCGGCGGTTGACAGCCCCTCTGCGATGGCTTTGGAAACCGGGTGATCCGAGCGACCGGCAAGACTTTTCGCAAGCCCCTCCAGAGCCCATTGATCGAGACTTGAGTCCACAGGCTCGAAGGCCACCAGTTTTGGCTTGCCTTCGGTGATGGTGCCGGTCTTGTCCAATGCCACAGCTTTGATCTTGCGCGCATCCTCCAGGTAAACGCCGCCTTTGATCAAGATCCCCCGCCTTGCCCCAGCCGCCAAGCCGCTGACGACCGTGACAGGTGTGGAAATGACCAAGGCGCAGGGGCAGGCGATGACCAGCAGCACCAGGGCCTTGTAGACGGCCTGCATCCAGCTCAAGTCCGCGATCCACGGCGCTAACAACGCAACTGCCACTGCCAAAATGAAAACTGCGGGTGTGTAGATGGCGGCGAACCGATCCACGAAACGCTGGGTTGGCGCACGGGATGACTGCGCCTGCTCGACGGCGTGGATGATGCGCGCCAGGGTGCTGTCCGAAGCGGGCGCGGTGACTCGGATTTCCAGTGCTGCAGACTGGTTGATGGTGCCTGCATAGACTTCGTCGCCTGGGGCCTTGTCTACCGGCAGGCTTTCCCCTGTCACAGCAGACTGGTCGATGGCACTCTGGCCGAGCGCCACGATGCCATCCAGAGGAACGCGCTCTCCTGGGCGGATGCGCACTATCGCGTCGACAGCGACCGCTTTGACGCCGAAGCGCATCCAGCTGCCATCCCCTTGGCGCACCTCGGCTTGCTCCGGTGCGAGAGCCAGCAAGCTCTTGATGGCGTTCCGCGCCCGATCTACAGCCCGCGCCTCGATGGCTTCTGCGATGGCATACAAGGCCATCACCATGGCGGCTTCTGGCCACTGGCCTATCAAGAAGGCGCCTGTCACGGCCACAGTCATCAGGGCATTGATGTTCAAGCGGCCCTGTCGCAGCGCGGAAAGACCTTTGCCGTAGACCGAGAAGCCCGCCAGTGCGATGGCCACTGCGGCCAGCGCCATCCCCAGCGCTCTTGCTGGCCAACTATCCGGAAAGGCGAATGCCAAGCTTTCAGCCGCCAATGCCAAGCCTAAGGCACCAATCAATTTGCCCCATGCAATCCAGAAGCCTGTTGGCGAGGCAGCGGTAGCTCCCTCCGATTGATCTTCCACGCCGAGTGGCTCCGGTTTGAAGCCCGCCTTGCGAATCGCATCCAGTGCCTGCAGCAAAGCGCGGTCATCGGCTGCGATGGCCAACTCGCGATCTCCCAAGTTGAACTGCAAGCCACGAATGCCTGCCAGGCCGTCCAGCGCTTGACGGATTTCTGACTCTTCCGAAGCGCAGTCCATGTTCGCGATCCGAAATCGCTGTGGCGCGGCAGTCGCCGCACTAGACGCCGCCGGCTCACTCACGACTGGCGGTGCAGCGCAGCCACTTCCACAGCCAGTGTCAACTTTTTGGCGTTGGCGAGCAGGGTTCATGATCTTCTCCTTGTCGGATGGATTAGAAACCCTGTAGCCACTGCAGTGTCAAGTGCCTACAATAACTAGGAAATAACCCGCCACCGCTAAAGGTGAAGATATGAAAATCGGCGAACTGGCCAAGGCCACTCACACCCAGGTCGAGACGATCCGGTATTACGAACGCGAAGGATTGTTGCCAGAAACGCCACGTACAGAAGGTAATTACCGCGTGTACGGCAGCGAACATGTTGAGCGACTGTCCTTCATTCGGCACTGCCGAGGGCTGGACATGACGCTGGGCGAAATCCGAATGTTGCTTCTCTTCAAGGACTCGCCTCACGAGAACTGCGCCCAGGTGAACGACCTGCTCGACGAGCACATCGGCCATGTGGCCACCCGCATCAAGGAGTTGAAGGCGCTGGAACGACAGCTCAAAACCTTGCGGGAAAACTGCCGTGAATCCCAGCAGGCCAGCCAATGCGGCATCCTGACTGAGTTGTCCACGGCGTCGCGCCATGCTCACGGGTCAACGGCTCGACGCGGCCATGTTCATGGGGCACACGGCCTCAAGTGACTGCGCCAAGAGCACTTCAAATTGGCGCTTAAAGTAAGCATTTACCAAGGGTGGTGCGCCAGCTATAGGTCACTTCGATTTCATCAATTCAGACAGACTCATGCTTGCCGCGATCACGCTTTTCGCCGATACAACCAGTTCCTCCGAAAAATCCAACTCTCATTGGTATCCAGGGTCTGACGCAACAGGCTTGCCTTGATGCATCGCAGCAGCAAGCAAGCAGGCCACGCCAAATGAGATCGCAACGTCAGCCAAATTGAAAGCCGGCCAATGCGCTCCCCGCCAATGGAAATCTATGAAGTCGACTACAGCCCCTCGCAACAGTCGGTCCACTGCATTACCCAACGCCCCACCCAAGATCAGGCAATAACCAACGCCTTCCCATTTCGAAACTCCCTGACGCAACAGGCGGATCAGCCAGAGCGAGACTCCCAGTGCTAGCGCGGAAAAACCGAAGCGTGCCCAGTCGCCAGCACCAGCCAGCAGGCTGAAAGCAGCCCCGTTGTTCCTGAAATGGACGAGATTGAAGAAAGGGGTTACAGCGACTTGATCGCCGTAACCGAAAAGGAGCGAGACGACGGCCTTTGTGAATTGATCGCCAAGTAGCACTGCTGCAGCCAAGCTGTACCAGATGCCGGGTGCATGGAGCCCCGCCAACCTCCTGGTACCTGGCAGCATCGTCAACAGCGAGCCCGCAAACACTAGGCTACCGGAGGCAATCACCCAGCCGGCCAGCACATCAGCGGGAAAGTGCATGCCTGCAGCAATGCGCGACCAGCCGACGAGAACGACATAGGCGCCTAACGCCAGGCGCAGGCGAATACTGGCCAGCGGCCACAATGCCCCGGCTACGAGTGCGGCGTAGGTGGAATGACCGCTCGGCAGGCTATAGTGCTTCTCCACTGTGCCAAGCACGTGATCCAACTGGCCAAATACCGCCGCCGGTCGCGGAAAATCGAGCCAGAGCTTCAAGATGGAGGCGATCGCAAACGCGATGCCGAAGCCGATCACGAATTGGAGAAGCTGCCGCCGAATCGCCAAGGCGCGCCCCGCCACCACCGTTGATCTTGACCATGCCCACAGTGCGAACATAACCAAGGGCGCAGTCCAGTAGTTGCCCAGGACGTTGCTGAAGAGCCAAGCCAGCGGCATCAAAATCAGCGGCGTGCCCTCGTTGATGAACTGAAACAGGGCGCCATTCAAGCCACCCCAATCGTAGAGAACGAACTTCCAGCTCATCGGCGCAGGAGCCTCAAACCGTTGCCGACCACCAGTAGGCTGGCCCCCATGTCGGCAAACACCGCCATCCACATCGTGGCCTGCCCTGTGAAAGTCAGGATGAGGAATACCGCCTTGATGCCCAGCGCGAGGGCGATGTTCTGCTTCAAGATGCTGGCTGTTGCACGGGACAGCCGCACAAACGTTGGCAGCTTGCGCAGGTCGTCATCCATCAGCGCAACGTCGGCGGTTTCGATGGCGGTATCGGTTCCCGCCGCCCCCATTGCAAAGCCGATGTCCGCACGCGCGAGCGCCGGCGCGTCGTTGATGCCGTCGCCCACCATGCCGGTTTTCCCGTCTGCCGACAGTTGCTCCACCTCGCGCAGCTTGTCCTCGGGCAGCAGGTTGCCCCGGCTGCGGTCAATGCCGACCTGGCTGGCAATGGCCGTGGCGGTGTGCGGGTTGTCACCGGTCAGCATGATCGCTTTGATTCCAAGGCTGTGCAGTTCTGCAATGGCTTGGCGGCTGCTGTCCTTCACGGTGTCAGCCACTGCGAACAGCGCCCGCACCCCGTCCTGACCGATCAACATCACCACGGTCTTGCCTTCGGATTCAAGCGCGGACACCCGCGATTCCAGCGTAGGCGAACACATGCCCAGTTCCTCGACCAGGCGGTGGTTGCCCAGGTGATAGGTCTGACCGTCGATGCTGCCACGGACTCCGCGCCCAGGTAGTGCCGCAAAATCGGCTACATCGCGCGGTGCCAATCCATCGTTCACTGCTGCACGTGCCACCGCCAAGGACACTGGGTGATCCGAACGGGCGGCGAGGCTTGCGGCCAGCAATCTGGAAGCATCTGGATCGGTGTTGCCCCATGCCGCGAAATCAGTCTGCGCTGGCTTGCCGTGCGTGATCGTGCCCGTTTTGTCCAGGGCCAGCCATTTGAGATTGCGACCCTCTTCCAGATAGACGCCACCTTTGATCAGGATGCCGCGCCGTGCGGCCGCAGCTAGACCGCTGACAATGGTCACCGGGGTGGAGATCACCAGAGCGCAAGGACAAGCGATGACCAGCAGAACCAGTGCCTTGTAGATCCAGTCCAGCCACGGCTGGCCGAACACCAGCGGGGGCAGGAACGCTATTACGAGGGCGACGGCAAATACGATTGGCGTGTACAACCGCGCAAATTGATCGACGAAGCGCTGTGTCGGCGCGCGGCTTCCCTGGGCCGCTTCGACGGCATGGATGATGCGGGCCAATGTCGAGGCGCTGGCGGCCGCGGTGACGCGGAACTCCAACGAACCCTCCCCATTGATCGTGCCAGCGAACACGGGATCGCCTTCAGCCTTGTCGACCGGAAGGCTCTCGCCAGTGATCGGTGCTTGGTTGACGGTGGAGCGGCCCTCGACGACCTTACCGTCGAGGGCGATGCGTTCACCAGGTTTGACGCGAACACGGCTGCAGACGGGCACGGTCTTGGCGTTCATTTCAGCCCAACTACCGTCTGCTTGCTGGACTAGTGCCGTATCCGGGGCGAGATCCATCAAACCACGGATGGCGTTGCGGGCCCGATCCAGGGACTTGGCCTCGATCACTTCGGCCAGTGCAAACAGCACCATCACCATGGCCGCCTCGGGCCAATGGCCTATGAGCATGGCGCCGGTGACCGCAATGGACATCAGCGCGTTCATGTTCAGGTTGCGGTTCCTGAGCGCAATCCAGCCCTTTTTATAAGTCGTGAGGCCGCCAGTGAGGATGGCCACCAAGGCCAGCGCGACCACGGCCCAGTGGTTGCCGCCGTTGAGCCAGTACACGACCTCGGCCAGCGTTGCGGCTGCGCCTGATACCGCAAGCGGCCACCAGTTTGTGCGTGCGGGCGCTTGTGCCTCGGCCGCCGCAGGTGCCGAGGCCGTGCGTACCTCGGCGTCGAAGCCGAGCGATTTCAGGGCTGCAAGCACATGGGGAAGTGCGTCGGGTGTGTGCCCGACTTGCAGGCTTCGCTGGACGAGGTTGAACTCAAGATTCGCAACGCCTGGCACACCCGCAAGCTTGCCGCGAATCAGTGCCTCCTCGGTGGGGCAGTCCATTTGCTGGATGGACAAGACGGTACTTTGCTGGGCTGTCTCCTCGTCCATCCGAACCGCTCGCATGCCGATGGCCGATAGCGCTTCTTCGATGGGGCGGAGCGAGGCGGGCTGATAGCTGATGCCCAGCGTTCTCTGCACCAGATTGAATTCGAGGCTGCCCACGCCCGGCACTTTCCCGAGCTTGTCGCGGATCAGCGCTTCCTCGGTCGGGCAATCCATGTTCTCGATGCGGTAGCGCACATGCGGCAACGCTGCATCGACCGCATTCGGTTTCGGGCCGGGCATCGCAACGGCAGCGCAGCCGCATCCCTTGGAGCCACATTCGCTCATGGCAATTCCTCTTTTGTAGATCTGAGATTGATGATTTAACACTCTATAGTTACTATAGAGTCAAGTCATTTACCCTAAATCCGCACCATGAACCTCCAGATCGGAGAACTTGCCAAGCGCACTGCCTGCCCGGTGGTGACGATCCGCTATTACGAGCGAGAGGGGCTGCTGCCGCTGGCTCGCCGCAGCCAGGGAAATTTCCGCTTGTATGGAGAGGCGCATGTGGAACGCCTGCAGTTCATACTTCGCTGCCGCTCGCTGGACATGCCATTGAGCGACGTGCGGACTTTGTTGAGCTACCGGGACAGTCCTACGCAGGATTGCGGCGAAGTCAACGCGCTTCTGGATGAGCGCATCCGCGAGGTGAAATCACGGATCGATGCGCTGCGCGAACTCGAACACCAGTTGGCCGACTTGAGCGACGCGTGCTCCGGCGCCAGACCTGTCGAAGCGTGTGGAATTCTGCAAGGACTGTCGGGATGCGCGTGTGATGCGCGGGGAGCCATTGCTCCCGTCGAGTGACCAGTGGGTGGGCTGATCACGCGATGGCAGACCCCGGTGCAGCCCCTGATGCTCTTCCGGTTGTGGTGCCGCGCACGGATGATGAATTACAATCATTCTCATTTACAAGCAAATTCTCCGCCGGTAAGGCCCTCATGCAAGCCCTACGCATACTCTCAGCCGTTCTGTTCTCTTGGTTTGTGACCGTCTTGGTCGCTCATGCTGATCCCCTGGCTACGCAAGACAAGGCCAAGCAAACTTGGCAATTGCTGGACTACCTCGCGGTCGATTACGGCGGCGCCGTGCATGAGGGCAAGGTTCAACGCGCCAGCGAATATGAAGAAATGAAGGAGTTTGCTGCGACGGCAGGACAGCAACTTGCTGTGCTGCCGAGCACGCCTGCACTCCCAGAACTGAAACGCCAGGCCACGGCACTGAGCGAACTCATCGCGGCCAAGGCCGACGCGAAGGCCGTGGCCGACAGTGCCCATTCACTGGCGGCGGCGCTGGTCAAGGCATACCCGTTCCCGCTTTCGCCCTCCACGCCGCCGGATCTCGCGCGAGCCAAGGTGCTTTTTGAAGCCAACTGCGCGGCATGCCACGGGGCGACAGGCCAGGGCGATGGCCCGCTCGGCGAAAAGCTGACCCCACCGCCGATCGCGTTCACCGATCACGACCGGGCACGCTCGCGCAGCGTGCTCGCGCTCTATCAGGTCATCTCTCAAGGCGTTGCTGGCACATCGATGCCCAGTTTCGCCACGCTCTCCGACGAAGATCGGTGGGCGTTGGCATTTTTTGCAGGGACACTGTCGCACGACGATGCCATGCGCACGCGCGGCGAGCAGTCTTGGGGCCGAGACGCCACCGCCAAAGCCGCCTTTCCCGACTTGGCGGCCGCAGCTACATTGACCGAGGTCGCCTTGTCCGAACGGATGCCGCCAGACACGGCACGCGATCTGACCGCCTACGTCCGCAGCCATCCAAAAGTGACCGTTGCCGCCAACGGCACGGGCGGGTTGTGCCTGGCCCGATCGCGGCTTCAGGAGAGCTTGGCCGCAGCGCGCGCAGGCGACCAAGCCAACGCGACACGCTTGGCTTTGTCCGCCTATCTGGATGGCTTTGAGCCCCTGGAGCCGGCATTGCGCGCACGCAACCAGGCGCTGCTCACCGAAGTGGAAAATTCCATGCTGGCCTACCGCGGCGCACTTGCCAGCGGCAAGTTGGAGCAAGCCGACGCCACGGCGCAGAAGCTGGACTACCTATTTGCCCAAGTCGATACCGAACTGGGGGCGGACAAAGCCGAGCCGCTGACCACCTTCATTGCCTCGATCACCATCCTGTTGCGCGAAGGCGTGGAAGCGCTGTTGATCGTCGTTGGCATGCTCGCCTTCCTGAAGAAGGCCGAACGGCGCGATGTCCTGGCCTACGTCCATGGGGGTTGGATCGTGGCGCTCGCCTGCGGCGGCCTAACCTGGGCCGTGGCAACCTATTTCGTGAGCATCAGCGGTGCCAGCCGGGAAGTGACCGAAGGGGTGTCGTCACTCTTCGCTGCCATTGTTCTGTTGAGTGTCGGTCTCTGGATGCACCAAAAGAGCACCGCCGGCAAATGGCAGGCCTATTTGAAGGAAAAGCTCTCCGCAGCGATGACGCGACGCTCGGCGTGGGCGTTGTTTGCGCTGTCGTTCATTGCTGTGTACCGCGAAGTTTTCGAGACGGTACTGTTTTACTCGGCCTTGGCCGGTGACGGCAACAACGGTGCGTTGCTCGGCGGACTGCTGAGTGGGATGGCCGTCCTTGCCATCCTCGCATGGCTCATGCTGCGTACCAGCGCTCGCATGCCGATTGGCAAGTTTTTCAGCCTCAGCTCGATTCTGGTGGCCGTCCTCGCCGTCGTACTCGCGGGCAAGGGAGTCGCAGGTCTTCAAGAAGCCGGTTGGCTGAGCGCCAGTCCGATCCATTGGCCACGCATCGAAGTGCTTGGGGTCTATCCTTCGGCAGAGACCACCATAGCGCAAGCTGTGATCCTCATCATTGCCTTGGCCGGTTTTGCGCTGAATGCCCAGACTGCTCGCCGGTCGCAGCCGGCGTGATGCTTGGTGCTCCTGAATCGTTGGGCTGGGAGCCATCGCACTGATTACCCCAAAGATGCTCCGCGTTGACGCCCAACTTCCCATGACGCAATTCCGCCGCGCATCTTTACGGCGAGCTGCTGCCCCAGCCGCTGCTTGATCACCGGCTTCCACGGCACCAGGCTGAACCTAGCTGAACCCCATGCCGTCATCGAGCTATCGCATAGCGCCCGCTGGCCAGCATGACGCTACGGCGGTAGATAAGGATGGTCAAGTTAGCGCGGCCTGCGCATCAACACATAAGCAGCGGGAATCACGAACAGCGACAGTAGTGGCGCTGTCACCATGCCCCCGAGCATCGGCGCCGCGATGCGGCTCATGACCTCCGAACCCGTGCCACTGCTCCAGACGATGGGCACCAAGCCGGCCAAGATGACCGCTACCGTCATGGCCTTGGGTCGCACGCGCAGCACGGCGCCTTCCCGGATCGCATCCAGCAGTTCTTCGCGCGTCGGCCTGCGTCCGTCTGGGCAGCGCTCACCCAGGGCCTGCTTCAGGTAGATGAGCATGACCACGCCGAACTCAGCCGCAACGCCCGCCAGGGCGATGAAGCCCACCCCCGTCGCGATGGAGAGGTTGTAGTTCATCAAATACAGGAACCAGATACCGCCCGTGAGGGCGAACGGCAAGGTGGCCATGATCAGGCCTGCCTCGTCGACGCGCCCAAAGGTCAGGTACAGCAAGACGAAGATGATCAACAAGGTGGCCGGCACCACGACCTTCAGCCGCGCATTGGCCCTCTCCATGTACTCGAACTGCCCTGAGTAGGCAATGCTCACCCCCGGCTCCAGCTTCACCTGACGGCCGACCGCATCGCGCAACTCGTTGGCTACCGAAGCGAGATCGCGCCCACGCACATCGACATATACCCAGCCGGACGGCCGGGCGTTCTCGCTCTTGAGCATGGGCGGCCCATCGGTGATGGCGATGCGTGCCACCGTGCCCAGCGTGATCTGCTGCCCCATGGGAGTGAAAATAGGCAGTTGCTTCAGCCTTTGCGGTGAATCCCTCCATTCACGCGCATATCGCAGATTGATTGGGAAGCGCGCCAGCCCTTCGACCGTTTCCGACACGTTTTCACCGCCGATGGCGCCGGCGACAACAGCCTGGACATCGGCCACGTTCAGCCCATAGCGTCCCGCCGCCACGCGGTCGATCTGCACATCCACATAGCGGCCGCCGGTCAGCCGTTCCGCCAACGATGACGACACGCCTGGAATGCCCTTGGCGACCTGCTCCACCTCTGCCGCGATGCGGTCGATCACGTGCAGGTCGTTGCCCGTCACCTTGACCCCGATCGGACTCTTGATGCCAGTGGCCAGCATGTCGATGCGGTTGCGGATGGGCGGAATCCAGATGTTGGACAGTCCGGGGATCTTCACGGCCCGATCCAATTCCTCGACGAGCTTCTCGGGCGTCATGCCGGCACGCCATTGCTCCCTGGGCTTGAGTTTCACCGTGGTCTCGAACATTTCCAGCGGCGCGGGGTCGGTGGCGGTTTCCGCGCGTCCGGCCTTGCCGAACACGCGTTCGACCTCGGGCACCGTCTTGATCATGCGGTTGCTGATCTGCAGCAGCTCCGTGGCGCGTTGCGCCGACAGCCCCGGCAGGGCCGAGGGCATATAAAGCAAATCCCCCTCATCCAGCCGGGGCAGGAATTCACCGCCAAGCCGGGCCAGCGGCCAGGCCGTGGTCGCCAGCGCCAGCACCGCGATCAACAAGGTCGCCTTGGGCCGGCGCAGCACCCATTCCAAGCTGGGCCGGTAGACTGCGATCAGCATGCGGGTGATGGGGTTCTTCTGCTCGTCGGGAATGCGGCCGCGAATCCAGTAGCCCATGAGCACCGGGATCAGCGTCACGGACAGGCCGGCCGCCGCCGCCATGGCGTAGGTCTTGGTGAACGCCAGCGGCCCGAACATGCGTCCCTCCTGGGCTTCGAGGGTAAAGACGGGAATGAACGACAGCGTGATGATCAGCAGCGAGAAGAACAGCGCCGGCCCGACTTCCTCTGCGGCCCGCGTGATCACCTCCCAGCGCTCCTTGCCTTGCAGCCGCTGGTCCGGATGCGCGTGCTGCCAGGCCTCAAGTTTCTTGTGCGCGTTCTCTATCATCACCACGGCCGCATCCACCATCGCGCCCACGGCGATGGCAATGCCGCCCAGCGACATGATGTTGGCATTGATCCCCTGGTAGCGCATGACGAGGAACGCCGTCATCACCCCCAGCGGCAGGGAAATGATGGCCACCAGCGCGGAGCGCAGATGCCACAGGAACAGCACGCAGACCAGAGCCACGACCAGGAACTCCTCGCCCAGCTTGGTCGTGAGGTTGCGGATGGCGCGCTCGATCAGTGCGCTGCGGTCGTAGGTGGTGACGATCTCGACCCCCTGGGGCAGGCTGGCCTGCAGCTCACTCAGCTTGGCCTTGACGGCGGCAATCGTCTCCTGGGCATTCTTGCCCGAACGCAGGATGACCACGCCGCCGGCGACCTCGCCCTCGCCATCGAGTTCGGCGATGCCGCGCCGCATCTCCGGTCCGATCTGCAGCGTGGCCACGTCGCCCAGGCGCACCGGCACGCCGCCGCGCGCCACCAGCGGCACGGCGCGGAAATCGTCCAGGCTTTTCAGGTAGCCGCTGGCGCGCACCATGTATTCGGCCCCCGACAGCTCCAGCACTGAGCCGCCGGTTTCCTGATTGGCGGCCACCAGCGCCGCGCGCACCTGCTCCTGGCTGAGCCCATGGGATGCCAGCTTGATCGGATCGAGCACGACCTGGTACTGCTTGACCATGCCGCCCACCGAGGCCACCTCCGCAACATTGGGCAGGCTCTTGAGCTCGAACTTCAGGAACCAGTCCTGCAGCGCGCGCAGCTGCGCCAGGTCGTTCTTGCCCGTGCGGTCCACTAGCGCGTACTGGAAGATCCAGCCCACCCCCGTGGCATCGGGCCCGAGGGCCGGCTTGGCCGTGGCCGGCAGGCGGCCCTGGACCTGGTTCAGGTACTCCAGCACACGCGAGCGCGCCCAGTACAGATCGGTGCCATCCTCGAACAGCACATAGACGAACGAGTCCCCGAAGAACGAGAAAGCACGCACCGTCTTGGCGCCCGGCACCGACAGCATGGTGGTGGCCAATGGATAGGTCACCTGGTTTTCGACAATCTGCGGTGCCTGGCCGGGGTAGCTGGTGCGGATGATGACCTGCACGTCGGACAGGTCCGGCAAGGCATCCACGGGCGTGCTGCGTACACCCCACACCCCCCACGCCGTGAGCATGGCCGTGGCCAGCAGCACCAGAAAGCGGTTCGCCACCGACCAGCGGATCAACTTGGCAATCATGGCTTGGCCCTTTCGATTGCGGTGATCACGTAGTCCTCGCCCTGCTTGGAGAATGTGAAGCGCACTTGTTGCTTCGGTGCCAGGCCCGCGGCGAGGCGGGGATCGGCCAGCTTGAAGCCCATGGTCATGGCGGGCCACTTGAGGGCCGGCACGGCGTCGTGGGCCAGCGTCAGCTCGGTAGGAGAAACCTCCTCGATCACGCCGCGGACCGTGAAGGCGTTGGCAGCGCCGGCCGAGGGGGCGGAGGCGCCATGCTCGCCGTGCCCCTGCGCCGGTGTGGAGGCACCGGATTGTGCGGGCAACACCCCGCGCAGGCTGGCCTCCGAGTCGATCAGGAACTGCGCCGAGGCTACCACTTGCTGCCCCGCCTCCAGCCCGCTTTGCACCACGAGTTGGTCACCGATCTCTGCACCCAACTGCACGTCCACGGGATGGAACCTGCCGGGGCCATCGACCACATATGCCAGGGCGCGCTTACCGGTACGGATGACGGCCTCGCTGGGCACCAGCAGGGCGGGCTGCTCGCGGCCCTTGAGCGTGATCTGGCCGGACATGCCGGCCTTCAGGCGCTGGCCGGGATTGGCCAGCTCCAGCCGCACGCGCACCGTGCGGGTGTCGCTGTTGGCCTGCGGCAGGATGCTCACGATGCGCGCCTTCAGGACTTCGCCGGGAAACGCCGCCAGGCGCACCTGGGCCTCATGGCCCGGTTGCAGCGGGCCGCTTTGCGCCTCGGGTACGGCGGCCTCGATCCAGACGGTGGCCAGGCCATTCACGCGCGCCAGGCTGGCGCCAGCGGAAACGGTCATGCCCTGGCGCACCATGAGTTCGGCCACCAGGCCGCCCTGGGGCGCGCTTACGGTGTAGATGCCCCTGGGCTCGCCCGTGCGCTCCACCTGGGCCACCAGGGCCTGCGGCATGCCCAGCAGCAGCAGCCTTTGCCGGGCGGCCGTCGTCAGCGACTCGTCCTTGAGCGCACGCACCGCCAGGAACTCGCGCTGCGCCGCCACCCATTCGGGCAGCAGCAGGTCCGCCAGCGGCGCGCCGGCACCGATCACGTCGCCCGGCGCGCGCGCATAGACCCGCTCCACGAAGCCCGCTGAGCGCACCTGCACAATGCTCACATCCCGGTCATTAAGCAGGACGTTGCCCACGACGTCCACGTCGGAGCCGATGGCCCGTTGCACCACCACGGCCGTGCGCAGGCCCAGCGCCTGCACGGTCTGGGCGGAAATGCTGATGCCTGTGCTGCCCTGGGCGTCCTCGTCCGCGTACTTGGGCACCAGATCCATGTCCATAAAGGGGGACTTGCCAGGCTTGTCGAACTTCTGCGTCGGCGACATGGGGTCGTACCAGTACAGCACCTTGCGCTCGGCCGCCGCGGCGGCATGGGGTGCCGCGCTGTCGACGGCGTGCGTGCTGCTGGCGCGCCATTGGGCCAGGCCCCAGCCCGCAGCCACGCCCATGGCGATCAGCGTCAGGCCCGCGAGGGATTTCTTCAAAGAATTGTTCATGTTCGTGGGCTCCGTTCAATCGGCGATCAGGCTGTTCAGGCGCGCGGTCACGCCATCGCGCTGGGCTTGCAGGTCGATCAGGCGCAGGCGCGTCTCCAGCACCTGGGCGCGTGCGCCGAGCACGGCGCTCAGGTCGCCCTTGGCGGCCCGGTAGTTGCTCAGAGCAAGCTCCGCTCGCCCCTGCGCCAACTGCAGCCCGGTGGACTTGAGGCGCTCGATCTGGCTGTCCAGGGCCTGCAGTTCGGCCGCGCTGTCGTCAAGCTCCTGCAAATGCCGCCGGGACACGTCTTCCTGCTCAGCTTCCAGGCGCTCCAGCTCGCGCTGCTTGGCCTGGATCATCGGGGTCTGGCGTCTATCCTTTTGCCATGGCAGATCGAACGTCACCTGGAACGACACCATGTCGCCCCATCGTCGATCGCGCCGGCTGTAGGCGAGCTCCCAGGACCAGTCGCCACGCGATTCCGACTGCGCCTCGTGGGACTCTGCCCGTGCGATGCTTTGCATGGCCGGGTACAGCGCCAGCTCGGCGTGGCTGGAGAGCTCGGTGCGCAGTTGTGCCACGGGCCGCACCAAGGCGCCGGTGTCGCCCTGCAGCGCCTCGTCGGCGCGTGGCCCCACCCACCGCCGCAACATGGCACGTGCCTTGGCCCGGTCGCGCTGCAGGTCGTCGCGCCGGTCCGACAGCGCCAGCGCCTCCTGCTGTGCGGCCAGCAGGTCGCCCGCCTGGGCCGACCCGCCAGCCACCCGCGCGGGCAGGCTGTCTTGCAGGCGCTGGTTCTCGGCCAGCAGTTCGGCGAGCAGTTGATCGCGCTGTTCCACGGCCTGCGCGGCAATCCAGGCCAGGCCGAGCTCCTGCCGTATCTGCAGGCGCTGCAAAACCAGCGCCGCGCGTTCGCGTTCCACGCGCGCCTGGGCGCTGGCAACCTTGGCATCGCGCTTGGCCTGGTTCGGCACCTCCTGCATGAGGGCGAGGCGCTGCATGGTCATGGGCTCGCGCGTCAGGCTCCAGCGGTCCATGCCGCTGATGGGGAAGTTTTCGAGGCCAACGGAAAGCTTGGGGTCGGGCAGCGTGCCGGCGGCCTTCTGCGCGGACTCGACCGCATCGATCTGCAATCGCTGCGCGGAAACGCGCGGGCTTTGCTGTTCAGCGATTTCCCGCGCTTCGGCAAAGCTGAGCGCGTAGGCCCCGCTGGAAGCGAGCATGCTGCCAGCCAGGGCGATGCTCACGATGCTCAGCCGATGTATCGGTGTGCGGCACGAGATCGCACACATGACGCCACGGCCAGGCGCGGCGCAACGCTCGCCGGGAGCGCCGGAGGAAGAAACAAGCATGATGGTCCTCGAAATTGATAGCCACGAAGTCACGTGTTCTGCCGTGCCAATGCACGGCGGGCACGACCTGGTGTGTCAATTGCGCAGGACCTGGAAAGTGAGATAGAGGGGGAGAGAGCCCGTTCGGTGGTCGAGCCACGCTGGGTCAAACCTGGCGCCGGTCGATGATTGCGGGTCGGGCACCACGGGAAGCAGGTAGGCTATCCAGACCGTATGGGCCGCCGCAATGGATGGAACGTCCAGCCCTTGCGGAGACGGCGCGGGCTTGCCATCACCGCCGCAATGGGCGCGGCACAACTGCGGAGACTCGTCGTCCATCGTCCCGGGCATGGCATGGCAGTCCGGCATCGCGGACATGCCGGTGGCTTCGTCCATGGCCATACCCGCCATCTGCATCGATGCCGCGTGCGTATCCGCATCCAGCCTGGGGCAGGCATACATCGCCAGCGCCATCTGCGAGAACAGCAAGGTCACGATGAGGCCGCCGACGATTCGGCGGCCCCATTGTGTGACGATGCGTCGGATGGAAACCATGGTGGGATGTTCGCTGTGCTGGATGTGTGACAACTTGCCGCGGATCAGAGAGCCGTCCCAGGAAAGAAGTGCCACCATGGCTCATCTACCCGCGTGACAGCCCAGTCACCGCGCATGCGAGGTCACCGAGACCCTGGATTCATTTCACCGGAATCCAACTTGTCGGCGCGTTTCGATCTCGGCCACTCCGAGAACGCAAGCACGTACAGTGCGATCAGGTTGACCATGGGGACGATCATCAGCAGGCCCAGCCAGCCGGAAAAGCCCGCCTTGGCAAAGATCTTCCAAAACGGCAGCACGATCACCACCGCACCCAGCAGCATCATCAGCCAGTGGGCGCCAAACCACCACACCATGTCGTTCATATACATTCCGTTCATCATGATCGATATCCTTTCTTTGATTGTCTCGATGCGGGTTAGCCTCGTGCGCGCCGCAGCCGCAGCGCGTTGAAGATGACAGAGGCCGAGCTCAGGCTCATGGCCAGCGCTGCAATCAATGGAGACAGCAACCAGCCCGTGATGGGATAAAGCACGCCGGCGGCGATGGGCACGCCGATACCGTTGTAGATGAAGGCGAACAACAGGTTCTGGCGCATGTTGCGCACCGTGTCGATGGATATCTCGCGCGCCGCCGCGATGCCGCGCAGGTCGCCTTTAACCAAGGTGACCTGGCCGCTATTCATCGCCACGTCGGTGCCCGTTCCCATGGCCACGCCCACGTCGGCCCGTGCCAGCGCCGGCGCATCGTTGATGCCGTCGCCGGCCATCGCGACCACATGGCCCTCGCGCTGCAATTTCTCGACCAGGGCCAGCTTGTCGGCGGGCTTGACCTCGCCGTGCACCTCGTCGATGCCCAGCCGGGTGGCCACGGCCCTGGCTGTGGTGAGGCCGTCGCCCGTGGCCATGACGATGCGCAGGCCGCTGGCGTGCAGGGTGTGGATGGCCTCGGGCGTGCTGGATTTGATGGGGTCGGTCACGGCCAGCAGGCCGGCCAGCTGGCCATCGACGGCCAGGTGCATGACGCTGGCGCCTTCGCCGCGCAGGCGCTCAGCATCGGTTTTCAGGGCGTCCACTTTGATGCCTTCCTGCTCCATGAGCGTGGTGTTGCCCAGCGCCAAGCGCCGGCCGTCGACAGCGCCGCGCACGCCGATGCCGCTGCCGGACTCGAAATCGTCGGCCTTGGTCAGGTTCAGCCCCTTGTCCCGAGCGGCGCGGACGATGGCATCCGCCAGCGGGTGCTCGCTGCCCTGATCCAGACTGGCGGCCAGGCGCAGCACCTCGTCCGGCGTGTAGCCGGGGGCGGCGACGGCGGTGTCGAAGGCCGGCTTGCCTTCGGTCAGGGTGCCGGTCTTGTCGACGATCAGCGTATCCACCTCGCGCATTTTTTCAATGGCGCCAGCGTCGCGGAACAGAATCCCCTGTGTGGCCGCACGGCCGGTGGCGACCATCACGGACATCGGGGTGGCCAGGCCTAGCGCGCACGGGCAGGCGATGATCAGCACCGCCACGGCGTTGATCAGGCCAAACACCCAGCTCGGCTCGGGGCCGAAGAATCCCCAAACGAAGAAGGTCGCGATTGCGATCAGCACCACCACGACCACAAACTTGCCGGCCACCACGTCGGCCATGCGCTGCATCGGCGCCTTGGAGCGCTGGGCATTGGCCACCATCTGCACGATCTGCGACAGCATGGTGGCGGCGCCGACCTTGTCTGCGCGCATGACCAGCGCGCCGCTGGTGTTCATCGTGGCGCCAATCAGGCCGTCGCCGGCGCGCTTGGTCACCGGCACGGGCTCGCCGGTGAGCATGGATTCATCGACGGCACTGCTGCCCTCGGTCACCACGCCATCGACGGGCACTTTCTCGCCGGGCCGCACGCGCAGCAGGTCGCCGACGTGAACATGGTTCAAAGGCACGTCCTCCTCGCTGCCGTCGGCATTGATGCGGCGCGCCGTCTTGGGGGCCAGGCCCAGCAGAGCTTTGATGGCCGCCGAAGTCTGCGAGCGCGCCTTCAATTCGATGATCTGACCCAGCATGGTCAGCGAGATGATGACGACCGCCGCCTCGAAATAGACGGCGACGCGGCCGTGGGCGATGAACGAGTCTGGAAACACGCCGGGCGCGAGGGTGGCGACCACGCTGTAGACAAAGGCGGCGCCGGTGCCCAGGCCGATCAGCGTCCACATATTGGGGCTGCGGTTGACGATGGACTGCCAGCAGCGGACGAAAAATGGCCACCCCGTCCACAACACCACCGGCAGCGACAGCACCAGCTCGACCCAGGTCTGGGTCTTCATGTCGAACCAGCCGAGGCGGTGGCCGAACATCGCCAGGATGGTGACCACCACGGTCAGCGGCAGGGTCCACCAGAAGCGGCGCTGAAAATCGATCAGTTCGCTGTTGTCCTCCTCATCCAGCGGAATCACCGGTTCGAGCGACATGCCGCATTTCGGGCAATTGCCGGGATGATCCTGCTGCACTTCCGGGTGCATGGGGCAGGTGTAGATGGTGCCCGCCGGGACCTCCATGGGCGCCGCTGCAGAAGCTGCCGGGGTCTGTTCGCCAGCGGCATGGCCGTGGTGATGGTGGCCATGTGCCGCTTCGCCCTCGGGCACCAGGTGCATCTGGCACTTGGGGCAGCGACCCGGTTGCTTCTGCCGCACTTCTGAATGCATGGGGCAGACATAGAACATGTCGGAATGCGCACCACCCAAGGCAGCCGAATCTCCCTTGCCGTGCTGATGTATGTGATTGCTCATGTCAATGTCCTTGTGGAGTTTGGCTCGACCCTTGACCTGTTCAGCATGGCAAGGTCGAGGCTGTTTTTATTGGACGAATCTGGCTTGTTCTACTTTTTGTATGCTTGCCCGGCGGCTGCACGCGACGGCTAAACCGTCAAGGCGTAACGCTGATGCCGTTGGGCGTCTTACCCACCGGAACGGTTTTCACGACCTGATCGTCTTTCACATCGAGCACAGAAACTGAATTGGGGCGCCCTAGATTGCCATCACCGACCTTTTTTCCCATCATGCTCAGAACGCTTGAGAACAAGTCAGGGTTTTGAAACATCAGGCGAAACGCCTGCTCCCTCGCAGCGTCGCGGCCTTCGCGCAGTTGTCCCATCGCATGGGTTACTTCCCCTACGGCTTCACGCTCCCGCTTGATGAACGGGTGGTTCTGCGCAAGCGGTTGGCGGTTCTTGCTAAGCGACTCGGCCAGCAAGGCAACGCCGCGCATCCATGGACTGAACGCTTCAGAGAGCAAATAACGGCTGGTGCGCATCGGATGGAGCCACTTGAGCATTTCGGCTGTCCAGGGCGTGGCCAGCGCTTGCGCCCAAGGACTGACGAATGCCCGGTAAAGTGCTTCGTTGACCGTCGAGACTTGTTTCACTCGCTCAAAAGCTTCCTGCGGGTAATCCGTTTTCAGGTCTTGCACCTGACGGGGTTCGAAGCGGATGCTGTAGCTGGGTTTATGGCAGTCCGGGTCACCCGACGGATTGTCGATCTTCATTTCATAGAGGCCCGGGGCCAGCGCTTCAATGTCAGCCAGGCTCTCCAGGATGGCCCGGTGCTCTAAACGAGCCACCCTGGCAGAGACAAAAATGCCGAGATGGCCGACATGCGGGTTTGTGAGGTAGACGATGCGCTGCCCGGCTTGCCTGAGATTCTCTGTGTCGCTGTAGACAGCGGGGATCCATCCAAGCGCCTGGTGCGGTGGCGTGATGTTGTCGCCGTAGGATGCAAAGATGACGATTGGATTCGTGATCCGCCTCAGGTCAGCAGTGCAACCCTGGCAAATCCGGAAAAGACCTTGTTCAATCTGATTGCCGATGAACAGGTTCTCAACGATCGCGAGAATCTCTTCTCGGCTCAGGAAATAAAAACCGTTCCACCAGCGTTCGAACTCCAGAAAGCGTTCCTGCTCGCTGTCAACGTTGGTGAAGAGTTGGGCGTACTTTTCCCAAACGGCCTTTTCGGGCTTGAGGTTTTCGAAATTCTGCGCTAGCCAGGCCCCGTCGAAGCGGCCATTTCCCAGGTCGGCCGTCAGATGCGCCAACCAGCTGCCGCCAAGAAGCCCTCCGGAAAGACGCATCGGATTGACACCGGACTCACCGGCCCAATACGACAAGGGTGAGCCATTGAGCACCACCGGCCCGGCCAGACCGGCGCAGTCTGCGGACAGTAGCGTCACCGCCCACCCAGCCTGACAGTTGCCATAGAGCACAGGAGGCTTGCCAGGATGGCGTAGTGCGACCTCTTCGACGAAGCTCCGCAGCACATGCAACACGTCTGCCAGGGTCTGCCCCAGAGTCGGCTCCGGAAAGAAGATGACGAAATAAACCGGATGGCCTTCGCGCATGGCCATTCCAACTTCAGAGTCGCGCTTGAAACCGCCAATCCCAGGGCCATGGCCGGCGCGTGGATCTACGACGATGACCGGCGGTTTGTCAGGGTCGACGCAGTCGTCCCAGCAATGCTCGTCGATTTCGGTGATGCGCAGCAGTGCATAGTTGACTGGCCGCTCGAAGCGGCGCGCGTCCAGCAGCGTTTCGTGCTTGAAATCCAGAAGCGGCGGCAACCCGGCTCGCTCGTGCTCAAGCATGTTGTTCGCGCGCTGGCGAAGCGTGTCCCAGAAAAGTACCGTGCGTTCGAGGAAGTCCCGCTGGTAGTCGAAAAAGTCCAGCGCCGACAGTGCCTGAGTTGCCGGGGTCTGTTCGCCAGCGGCATGGCCGTGGTGATGCAGGTGATGGTTCATGCCCATGCCTTTGTGGAGTTGACTCGATTCTTTACCTTGCCATCGTGGCAAGGTAAAGCCTTTTTCCTTGTGGACGCATCAAGCCCCGCACTGGTCCATGCCCCGATGGCTAGCGGGACAAAGACTGGCGGTACTGGATATTGATTTCATCGTGGCGGCGCCGTATCTCTGGCGGCCATTGCGCCTTGATCCATGACAGCACGGCCACGATCTCGTCGTCGCTCAGCACACCGCCGTAGATCGGCATGGCTGTGCGGTAGTCGGGCTGATTGATCAACTGGGCCAGCCCCTGCTTGGTGATGGCGAACAACTGCTCGTCCGGGTGGTGCCAGGTGTGGCCGCTCGCGTCGTGGGGCGGCGCCGGCAGCAGGCCATCGGGCCCACGATCACGCCAACTGGGCTGCCCCTCGCTCCTGGCGCCATGGCAGGCCGCACATTGTTGGGCATAGATGCGGGCGCCGACACGCAGCACCTGGGGATCATCGGGACGCAGGCTGTGCACCGGCGCCGCCGCCTGCCGATTGCTGACGCGCAGAGAAAAATAGCCCGCCCCTGCCACCAGCAGCAGGGCCAGCAGTCCTGCGGCCCACAAGGCCAGCGGTTTCAACGTCATCGCAACTTCCTTGATTTCATGCTGATGGTCACATTCTGGTCATCGGATGCATCGCTCAAGGCTGGGCCCATGCGCCCCAGCGCGGAATGAAGCGTGGCACGTGGAGCGCATACTCCTGCCAGGCCTGTCCAAAACGGCGTGCACTCTCCTGCTCCTCGTTGTGCGCCAGGCGGGCATACATCACCACAAGCACCGGGAACATCAACAGCGTCAGCAAGGTCGGCCATTGCAGGAGAAAGCCGAACATGATCAGCACGAAGGCGATGTACTGCGGATGCCGCACCCGAGCGTAAACACCGGTGCGCGCCAGCCGCCCCTGCCGCTGGGCCTCGTAGAGCACGGGCCAAGCCGCGGCCAGCAGCCAGAAGCCGCCGCCAATGAACAGGTAGCTGAGAATGTGGAACGGCCCAAGGTGCGGATCACCGCCCCAGCCGAACAGCAGTTCCAGCAGGTGACCAGCGTTGTGGTTCAGCAGATCCACGCCCGGAAGCTTCTGGCCCAGCCAGCCCGACAGGAAGTAGATGGTCAGCGGGAAGCCGTACATCTCCACGAACAGCGCCACGATGAAGGCCGTAAACGCTCCGAAACTGCGCCAGTCGCGCGCACTGGCCGGCTTGAAGAAGCTGAAGGCGAACATGACGAAGATCGCCACGTTGACCACCACCAGAGGCCACAGGCCATACGACGATCCCGTGTGCTCCATGGCCTCAGCCCCTGCCGGAGTTTTGTCCAGTGCCCTGGCCAGTGGCTCCGGAGCCACCACCGTGGCCGCCATGACTACTATGGCCCTTGTGCATGAAGACATGGATCAGCGGGCAGGCCAGCAGGAAGGCATAGGGCCACCATTGCGCCAGGTGGGCACGGTGTTCGGTCCATAGGAAGTACCCGGCGACGGCGCCGAACACGAGCAGGCCGATGGCATAGCGCGAGCGCCAGAACCCGCCGGTCTGCACACTCTGCGGATGGGATGCATGGTCATGGGTCATGACGGCCTCCTCACTTTGTGCCGGGAGTGGAGGTTTGCGGCATGGACATTCGATCCATCATCATCTGCATCATCGACTCCATCATGTCCATGCGCCTTTCCATCATCTGCGGGTCGTGCTGCATGCCAGCCATACCGGCGGGCGGGTTGCCCGATGCCATCTGGCCGTGCATCGACTCCATCATGCGCATGCCGTCCTGCATGGTCTTCATGTGTTCGGCCATCAATGCCTGCCGCTCCTGGGGCGTCTTGGCGGCTACCATCTTCTCGTGCACGGCCCGCATGCGTTGTTCCATCGCGGCCATCATGTCCGGGCTCATGGCCTGCGATGGCGGCGCTGCAGCCGGCGCCGGAGTTGCCGCCGCAGGGGCGGTCGTTTCCCCCGGGTGGTGGTCCTTGTGCTCGTCGGAGCCTTGCGCCAGCACGCCCACGGAGGCGGCGGCGACACAGAGGCCGATCAGGGAGTGGCGAATGTGAATCATGATGCTTCCTTCTTGCGGTGGAGGGGGGAGACTCGGGCTGCCGCGTCCGGCGGCATGATGCGGTGGTGACTCTGCTCAGCGCGCGGGTTGGATGTCGGTGACAACCATCTTTCCGCCTTCCTGGACGACCGTGAATTGCACCTTGTCGCCGGGCTTGAGCTTGGTGAGCTGACCCTTGTCGCGAACGGTGAAGACCATGGTCATTCCGGGCATGTCCAGGTTCTTGATGTCGCCGTGCTTGAGGGTGACCTTGCCGTTGTCCGGATCGACCTTCTTGACCTCGCCATTGGTTATCGAGTCCGACGCAGGCGCCGCCACCTGACCTGGACTGGGGCTGACCTGGGCATGGCCCGCCATCGGCAGGGCAACGCCCATGGCCAGGGCGGAGATGGTGAGCAGACGTTGGATGGTGGTCACGATGATCTCTGAAGGAATAACCGATGGGGGTTCAAAAAGACTTGCAAGATCAGTTCAGCGAGCAACCTCGACTTGCCCGGCCATGCCGGCTTCAAGGTGTCCCGGTTCGGTGCAAGCAAAATCGACCTTGCCCGGCTGGGTGAACTGCCACACCATCGTGCCGCGCTGGCCGGGCTTAAGGTTCACCTGGTTAGGTTCGCTGTGCACCATGCCGGGATTGGCGCGCATTTCCTTGGCGTGCTCCTTCAATTCGTCCAGCGAGCCGAGCACCATTTCGTGCCTTATCTTGCCGGCGTTGCGCACCATGAAGCGCACGGTCTCGCCCTCCTTCACATTGATGCTGGAGGGATCGAAGCGCATGTTGTCGTTCATCACCACGTCGATCGTGCGCGTGACCTTGGCGGGGTCGCCGGGCTGGCCGAACATGGCGCTGTGCTCCGACATGCTCATGTTGCCGTGCGAGGCGGGCATGTCGTGGCCACCAGCGTGCGTGCCAGCAGCCAGCGCAGCTAGCGGAAACGCCGCAGCGGCAAACAGGGAAATGACGATGCTTTTATTCATTCAAACGACTCCTTGGGAAAAATCAGAACCAGAAACTCAAGCCCGCCAACCAGCGCGTCTGGGTGGCACTGCCACCCGAGGCGCGCACGAAGTCTCCCGTGCGGCCAAAGCCGTGTTGCCATTCGACGCCGATGTAGGGTGCGATCTGGCGCGTGATTTCGTAGCGCAGGCGCAAACCCGCACTGGCGTTGGCAAGGCCGCTGCCGATGGCGTTGGCAGGATCGCTCTTGCCGTAGAAATTCCATTCGGTGCGCGGCTGCAGAATCAGCTTTTGCGTGAGAAGCCAGTCATAGCTCCCTTCGAGCCGCAGCGCGGTGCGGCCGCCACTGCCCAGATAGGCCGTGGCATCGAGCTCAAACCAGTAGGGCGCGAGGCCCTGAACGCCAGCCGCAAGCCACTGGCGATCCTTGCCTGTGCCGTGGTCGAAGCGCACGCCGAGCTGACTGTCCCAGAAGGCGGCGATGGCGTGGCCCCAGAGCAGTTCGGTGCGCGAATCCTGTAGCTTGCCCTGGGCGATGTCGCCCTCGGCCTTGATGACCAGGTGATTGAAGTCGCGGCCGATGCGCGCTTGCAGGTCATACGTCGTGGCGTTATCGCCGTGGCGCGCCCAGGCGCGCTCCAAGCGGTTGACCCTCAGGTTCGCAAAGCTCATCTGGTCGCCCAGTTGCAGGCGCGACACGCCCGTGAGCGAATACTTGCCGCTGCCGCGCTCGAAGCCGTCGGAATAGCCGTTGGGGTCGCGCGCATCGGCGGGCGGGCTGCCGCCTTGCATTTGCATGGCACCGTGGCCCATGCCAGCCATCGCGCCGCCGGACGCCGGCGCCGCGCCGTGCTCCATCGCGGAAGCGGGGCCGCTGTCGGTACCTTGGGATGGCACGGTGCCGTGATCCATTCCCGGCATGACGCCATGATCCATGGTTGGCGCGCCAGGATTTGCAGCCGGAGCGCTGCCTCGCATGGGCATGCTGCCGTGATTCATGGCAGGCGCTTCATCCCCTGCTGGCGCGCTGCCCGCGGGCATCGGCATTCCCCCATGATCCATGCCAGTCATTGCCCCCGCCGCAGGCGCGGCGCTGGACTGTGCCGCAGCATCGTGTGCGCCATGCGCATCGTGATCCTGAGCCAGAGCGGACGTGGCGGCGCCCGAGAGAATCAGGGCTGCAGCCACCGGCGCCAGCCGCAAGGCCACAGTGTGCGGGGTAAGTCGGTTCATTTTCAGGTTCTTTTTCATGCCACCACCACTTCGCGGAACATGCCCATTTCCATGTGGAACATCAGGTGACAGTGCCAGACCCAGCGGCCGAGCGCGTCGGCGCTGACGAGAAAGCTCACGCGCTGCGCCGGCTGCACGGGGATGGTGTGCAGCCGCGCGACGAATTCGCCTGAGGCGTTTTCCAGCTCCTGCCACATGCCGTGCAGGTGCATGGGGTGGGTCATCATGGTGTCGTTGTGCAGGATCACGCGCAGGCGCTCGCCATAGCGGAAATGCACGGGGCGGCTGTCGGTGAAGTCCAGGCCGTCGAACGACCAGGTGTAGCGTTCCATGTTGCCCGTCAGATGCAACTCGATTTCGCGCTCGGGCCCCCCGGCATAGAGCGATCCGCCGACGGTCTTGAGATCGGCCAGCGTGAGCACGCGCCGGCCGTTGTCGCGCAGACCGACGCCGGGGTCATCGAGGTTGGTGCGCGGCATGTCCACCCGCATGTCGGCGCCGGGGCCCCATTCGGTGCGCGCGTGGCGCACGGTGGTGCCGGGCTTTTGCAACGGATTGGACGCCATGCTGTGCGCCATGCCGGGCATGCTGCCCATGGCCGACATGTCGTGCCCGCCGCCCATGCCCTGCATGCTGGCCATGCCAGCATGGTTCATCCCGACCATGGAGCCGTGGCCCATCGCGGCCATGTCGTGGCCACCGCCTTGCGCCATGCCGCCCATCATGTCGGCCATGGTGAGCCACTGCACCGCATCCAGCGCGGGCACCGGCGCGCTCAGGCCCGGGCGTACCGCCAGTGTGGCGCGCGCGTAGCCGGTGCGATCCATCGATTGCGCAAAGAGCGTGTAGGCGTCGTCCCTGGGCTGCACGATCACGTCGTAGGTCTGGCCTGGGCCGAAGCGGAACTCATCCACCGTCACCGGCTCCACGTCTTGCCCGTCGGCCTGCACCACGGTGAGCTTGAGGCCCGGAATGCGCACGTCATAGAACGTATTGCCGCTGCCGTTGATGCAGCGCAGGCGCACGCGCTCGCCGGGTTTGAAGAGGGCCGTCCAGTTGGCGCCCGGTGCGCTGCCGTTGACGAGGTAACTGAGTACGGTCGAGGACAAATCGGCCATGTCGCTCGGACTCATGCGCATGGCGTACCACATGTCGCGCTCCTGCAGCGCCACATCCATGCCATTCGCGCGCACGTCGCGCAGGAATTTGACGAAGGTGGGCCGGTGCTGGTTAAACACGTCGCCTTGCGCCTTGAGCTTGGCCAACGCGCGCATCGGGTCGGTGCCGGTCCAGTCCGACAGCAGCACGACGTGCTCGCGATCGGCGCGAATGGTTTCATGATCGCGCGGCTCAACGATGAGCGCGCCATACAGGCCGGTCACCTCCTGCATGCCGCTGTGCGAGTGGTACCAGTAGGTGCCGCTCTGCTCCAGCGTGTAGCGGTAGATGAAGGTCTCGCCGGGTGCGATGCCGGCAAAGCTCACGCCCGGTACGCCGTCCATCTGGAACGGCAGGATGATGCCGTGCCAGTGGATCGATGCCGTCTCGCGCAGGCGGTTGGTGACGCGAATCGTCACGGTCTCGCCTTCGCGCATGCGCAGCGTCGGCCCGGGCAGACTGCCGTTGATGGTGGTGGCGATGCCCGTGCGGCCGTCGAAGTCGACGCGGGTTTCGGCCAGCGTCAGGTCGAAGACGGGGCCACGCAACTCGGGTGGCGTTCCCGTACGGGCTGCTGGCAGGTCTTGCAGTGCCCAGGCGGGCAGTGCAGCATCGAGCGTGCCCAATGCGGTACCCGCCGCCAGCGCCCTCAGAAAGCGCCGGCGCTGGATGGCCTGGCCTGGGGAGGCGGAAAAGGAAGGGGTTTTGAATCGCATGTCGCAGATTCTGAAGAGCCCGTCCTTTCAGAAAGATGTTTGCAACA
The DNA here is from genome assembly GCF_054512775.1 of Alicycliphilus sp. T452. NCBI lineage: Bacteria > Pseudomonadati > Pseudomonadota > Betaproteobacteria > Burkholderiales > Comamonadaceae > Alicycliphilus > Alicycliphilus sp. T452. The sequence goes on along the minus strand of NZ_JBTNEH010000008.1, from coordinate 135,741 downwards.
TTACATTCTTGTCAGCTTCGTGTTGGTGCCTCTCCAACGCGGCACACTTACGTGGGAACCTTTAACGGAGCATGCGGGTGAAGATACTGATCGTCGAAGACGAGCCCAAGACTGGCGAATATTTGCGCCAAGGATTGAGCGAGGCCGGGTATGTCGCGGACCTGGTGCCCCATGGCACCGATGGGCTGCACATGGCCTTGCACGGTGCCTACGACCTCGTGATCCTGGATGTCATGCTGCCCGGGCTGAACGGCTGGCAGGTGCTGCAATCGCTGCGCGAGCGCGGCCTGCAAATGCCAGTGCTGTTCCTGACCGCACGCGACCAGGTGGAAGACCGTGTCAAGGGGCTGGAGCTTGGCGCCGACGACTATCTGGTCAAGCCGTTCTCGTTTGCGGAACTGCTGGCCCGCGTGCGCATCATCTTGCGCCGTGGCCCGGCGGGCAACGAAGGCACCATGTTGCGCGTCGCGGATCTGGAGCTGGATCTGCTGCGCCGCCGGGTCTCGCGCAACGGCAGGCGCGTGGACCTGACGGCCAAGGAGTTCGGCCTGCTGGAACTGCTGATGCGCCGCCATGGCGAGGTGCTGCCGCGCTCCCTGATCGCTTCGCAGGTGTGGGACATGAACTTCGACAGCGACACCAACGTCATCGAAGTGGCGATGCGCCGACTGCGCATGAAGATTGACGAGGGCCACGCGGTCAAGCTGATCCAGACCGTGCGCGGCATGGGCTATGTGCTCGACGTGCCGCAGGAGGAGTAGGTGGCGTTGCGGATTCGTTGGGGCCGGTTGCCACTGACGCGGCGCCTGACATTGCTGTTTACCGCCGTGGCGGCCTCGGTGGTGCTAGGGCTGGGCGCATTGTTTCTGGTCGAGACTGAGCGGCATTTCGTCGAGCTCGATCGGATGGCGCTGCAAGACAAGCAACACCTGATCGAGGAAATTCTGCGCAATGCCAACTCGGCGGACGACGCTCACCGGCGACTGGGCGAGGCGCTGAGCTATCACCATGATCTCTACGCCCAAGTCCAGGATGGACAAGGAGCGGTGGTCTTTCAGTCCCGAGGGTTCATCCCTACCATGCGCGGCGATAAGCCCCTGAGCGCCGGTGAAAATAAGGTGTTTGGGGTGTGGCGGCACGACGGTGCCCGGTTCCATACGCTGGTCTTCAAGGCCGCCCCTGCCTACTCCAGCACCCCCCTGATGGTCTGGATCGCCGCGGATACGGATCACCACACGCAGTTTCTCGACCGCCTGCGGCGCAGCCTCGCCCTGTATGTGCTCGCCGCCATCGCCATCTGCGGCCTGCTCTCGTGGTTCGCCGCGCGCCAGGGGCTGGCGCCCTTGCGCGACATGAAGTCACGGGCTGCCAAGGTGACGGGGCAGAAGCTTGGCGAGCGCATGCCCGTGCAGGCCGTACCGGTGGAAATGGCCGACCTGGCGCAAGAGCTGAACCGTATGCTGGATCGGCTGCAGGAGGATTTCCAGCGCCTGACCGATTTCGCGTCGGACCTCGCGCACGAGCTGCGCACCCCCATCAGCAATCTGCTGACGCAGACCCAGGTGGCGCTGGCGACCAAGCGCGATGCCGCAACCTACCGCGACATCCTGGCATCGAACGCCGAGGAATTTCAGCGGCTGGCGCGCATGGTGTCCGACATGCTGTTCCTGGCCAAGACCGAGCGCGGCGTGGATCTGCCGCACAAGGAGCGGTTTTCCGCGCGCCAGGACGCACTGGCACTGCTGGAGTTCTACGAGGCCGTGGCCGAGGAAAAGCGCATTCGGCTGCGGGTGGAAGGCGCTGGCGAGATCGAAGGCGACCGCCTGATGTTCCGCCGCGCGGTGAGCAACCTGCTGTCCAATGCCCTGCGTTACACGCCCGAGGCCGGCGACATCACCATCCGCATCACCGGCACGGCACAAGCCACGACCGTGGCCGTAGAGAACACTGGCGCCGACATCGATGCCAAGGTTCTGCCCCGGCTGTTCGACCGCTTCTACCGCGCCGATGCTTCCAGGGCCCATCCGGACACCGACGGATCGGGCTTGGGTCTAGCCATTACGCGCGCCATTGCCGAGGCCCACGGCGGCCGCGTCACGGCAAGCTCGGGTCAGGGGCGCACCTGTTTCACCCTGGTGTTTCCGCATCGCGTCGCGAAGCCCTGAAGCTGACAACAAACTCATCGGGCTGTCTAGATTCTGTTGGGGTGCGCTCCCTACGATGAACACATCTCCTCAGCGCCTAACCAAGGCATGGGAGATGCAAGTTTCATCCACCTTTGTCAGGAGCTTCAATCATGACCCAACAACGCCTCTCCCTTTCTTCCATGATCGCCGCCGCGGCCGCAGTGGCCGCCCTGGGTCTTCCAGGGATGGCTTCGGCAGCGTACGAGCATCCCGCCAACAATGAAAAGGGTGTCATCGTTCACCCGGAACACTTCAAGAGCGAGAAAACGCGAGAGCAGGTCATCGCGGAGACCAAGGCTGCTATGCAGCAAGGCCGTCTTTTCTACGGAGAAGCCAGCAACTACCCGCTTCCCGTTCCTGACGCCGGTTCCGGCAAGACGCGTGCGCAAGTCATCAACGAACTGTTGAGTGAGTCGGCCGCCGAGCGCGATGCGCGTATGCGCCTTTACTCTCCGGGCTGATTCTCCTGCTGCTACACCGACAACATTGATCCGGCAATTCAGGATATGCCGAGGCGACACGTGATGTCTCGTGAAGCAGTGCTGCTTATAACCACGCCCGGCAGCCGATCTCAAACGCTTGCCGTGTGAGAAGCCGCACGCCCGAAATCAGTCATTTCTTCTCGGGTGCCGATCTCGCCCGAACAATTCCCCGAACATATTCCTGACCTTGGCGTCAGCACTGCCCAGTGTGGCACGATCCTGTTCGGTGACGGCAATGCAACATCAGACACTGGGTGCCGACGCTGAACTCGTGGCCGCAGTGGAGCAGACTCTTGATGACAACGTGGCCGAAGAAGACCTCTTCGGCGGTGTGATGCAGCAATTCCGCCGTGCGCTGAGCAATCTGCTGTCCAATGCCACACGCCCGAGGGCGGTAATACCACCAGACGCATTACCCATACGGTAGAAGCTACCACGGTTGCGGTAGAGAACGGCTGCACAGACATCGTATTTGAGGGAGGTCAGCAGCTGTTTGACCGCTCCTACCGCGCTAACGCAGCGCAGGTTCATCCCGACATCGATAGCTCTGGCCTGGGCCTGGCCATCACGCGCGCCATCGCCCAGGCCCACGGCGGCAGCGTCACGGCGAGCTCGGGCCAGGGGCGCACCTGCTTCACCCTGGTGTTTCCGCATCGCGTGGTCAAGCCGCGAAGCTGACAACAATCTCATCGGGCTGTCCAGATTCTGTTGGGGTGCGCTCCCTACGATGAACCCATCTCCTCAACGCCCGTCCAGGGCATGAGAGATGCAAGTTTCATCCACCTTTCAGGAGCTTCACCATGACCCAATACCGCCTCTCCCTTCCCTCCATGATCGCCGCTGTCGCAGCGGCGGCTGCCCTGGGCCTTCCAGGGATGGCTTCGGCGGCGTACGAGCATCCGGCCAACAACGAAAAGGGCGTCATCGTTCATCCGGAGCACTTCAAGAGCGAGAAGACGCGCACGCAGGTCATCGAGGAAACCAAGGCCGCCATGCAGCGGGGACGTCTTTCCTACGGCCAGAGCAACTTCCCAATCCGCACGCCCGATGTGGGGTCTAGCAAGACGCGCGAGCAGGTGATCAACGAACTGTTGAGCGAATCGCCTGGCGAACGAGACGCACGTCTGCGCCTCTACTCTCCGGGTTAATGGCCTCCCGTTGGAGTTGCGGCTGGGTACGTTGAATCCATTCTGTGAAATCGTTGGCGTCGGCCTGACTAATTTTGGGACAGCCCAGGCCGTCGTCCAATTTCCCAAGACACCCCACCGCCGCGCACTGTCGCGGCGATTTGTTGTCCCAACCGCTCCTCGAACTTGACCCTGCCATGGTGGCAAGGTCTAGAGTCACTAGCACCTAACTACTGAAGGAGAAATCCGATGCTTGCATTCGAAGTCAACGACATGACCTGCGGCCACTGCGCCAGCACGATCACCAAGGCGGTCAAGACCGTCGATCCGGAAGCCGATGTCCAGGTCGACCTGGACCGCCATCTGGTGAGCGTAGCAACCGCGTCGGACGCCGGCGCCGTCCAGAAAGCGATCTCTGATGCGGGGTACACACCTGCTCAGGTGAGCACACCGAAGACAGACGCGCCCGCTGTCAAGCGGGGCGGCTGCTGCGGCTCTTGCCACTGATTCCGGCGCAAAGACGCCTATTGCGCGACCAAGGGTGCGGGCTGCACCCACTGCAACATGCTGGCGAACTCGGTGTATCCAGGAACCATTTTCTCGCCGATAGTCGTTGCGTTGCTGCCCTTGGATCAGTTCATACTCCACACATTCGCAATCTCCCTGACCACGGCACAGGGAGGACGCTGACTTGCCTGAATGCTAGAAAAGGGAACCTGTCGAAAGCATTGCCCATTCATTACGATCGCGTCATTTTCATGTAATCTCCCGCCGCCAATAGCGCTTCAGCTACACGGGATCGCTCGCCCTCGATGGAATTGCGCTCAGTTGGCGTTTGCGGCACGAGCGAGAACCCCTTGCACACTTGGCAAGACCGGCATGCTCAGGAGTCTTTCGTTACTCTGAGGTAGGGATTATTGGGGGGGACAGCATCGAACAAATAACTCGCATCGGCCAGTAGATAGCCATGGAGCCGCCGAGATTTGCGAGGCCCAGTGACTTCACAGGCCCAGATGTTCAGGCCGTTCGGCTGCTTTCGATGCAGTTGCAGTCGCTCGAAGCGCTTTTGCACCCACTGCCAATCCTGCTGGTTCTCCTGCTTGGCGAGCGTGCCGACTTCCGGGTGTTCTTGCGTATAGCGTTGGAACACGCCCGGGCTGACCAGGTAGGTCGTGTCGCTCACCGTATGCACAAGCGCTTTTGCGTCGTTGATGATGAGCCGGCGGGAGGCGACCCCCTGTTTCAGCCACGCCATGAAATGCTCCCCGGATGGCTTCGTTACCGATGAAGCTGGCGCAGGCGTGGGTGCAAGTGGCGGAGGAGACGTTGCGACTATCGCTGGCATGGACGCGTCAAGGACCTGCCCCGGGATCTCCTCCGCATCCTGGCCGGCGCCAGACGAGCCGCCCAAGCCCACCATCGCGAGCATGTCCTCCATGACGTCGGGTACGGGCTGGGCCGTAGGCGGCGAAACGGTGGCGGTACTACTGCCTTCCCAAGGTGGAGGCTCCTGGCCTTCCCGGGTTGGTTTCGCCACGACCGTAGGTGGGGTGACTGGCGCACCGGCGTCGTTCTCCACGGGCGTCGCGTCGATCTCTACCGTGCCTGCAAAGGGTGTTGGCCGCTCGCCGGATTCCCAGATCAGCGCGGGAGCGAGACGCAACAGGGTGAACGAGTGGGACCAGCCGGTCGCGCTGGTCACGGTCGCGCGCCAGACCGCCTTGCCGTCCGGCGTGGGCTGCAACATGCCGTGATCCTGCAGCACGTTGAACACGGCGGTGTTGTTCGCAGGAATGCCGTCGATGCCCTGAGACAGGAGATGCGCGCGCAGTTTGTCCGAGACCGTCTTGCTCACCAGCCACAAACCATCCTCGGTGAGCCAGCCATCGGAGGCTTCCGGCTGGTTCAGCTTCAACTGTTCCTTGAGCAGGTAGCGCAACCCGTCCAGCAGCTTGCGTTGCAGCGCGTGCTTGGGCGCGGCCATGGCGCGGGTTGGATCGCCACCCAGTTCCTGGGCCACCGAAGCCCGGTCGGCTTGCACGACGAGCTCTCCTAGGACTCCGGCGTGTTCGTATTGGCCGGCGAGAACGTAGAGCAGCGCTCCCCAGAGCGCGGGGTAGCCGCTGAGCCAGTCCAGAACGTGACGGTCGAGCAGTTGGCGGTAGAGCAAGCCCGTCGCGGCGCTGTGCAGGCGGTACTCGCGATCGTCACGGTAGCGGAAACGGTACGCCTGGTGCAGCGGGCCATGCCACGGGTGCCAGATCGAGCCGTCGGCAAGCTCGACGTGCAGATCGACGGCAAGCTTGCCGATGTCGTGCAGCAGCGCGGCGTAGGCGATGGCGGCGGTCCAGGCCTCGGACTGCGCCGCCTGGTCCTCGGGGCTGGCGCCAATGGGCAGCAGATGGGACTGCCGCAATTTCAAGCTGTAGGCGACGATTTCCAGGCCGTGGTCGAGCATGCCGCCGGCGTAGGCGTGGTGGTGGCTTTCGGAGGCAGGGAACTGTTGAACCAGCTCGGCATAGCGCTCCAGTGGCGCGCGATAGAGGGTGGCGAACTGCTTGCGCGATAGCGACGTGCGCTGCCAGATGTGCTCCAGAAGTTTCCGCCTGCGCGACGTCGTGAGCAGCGATGCGGCCGACTCGGGCCGCAGTAGCCCTTTGGGGAGATCGGCGGCGGGTGTAGGCACCGCAGTGGCCAAGATCACAGGCCGTTTTCGCTGGAACAGGGAGAGCATGCGGATGTCCTGGTGATGGGCCGACCGGGTGGCCTTTTAGCCTTTTTGGGTAGAGCCTTTCCCCTTGCACCCCATTCCCTTCCCCTTTCGGCCCTTTGGCCTTTAGCAGCCTTCGGCCTTTGGGTATAGGGCGATGGGGCATTGATCGTCCACTGCCAATGCGGGTGTGGCGGGGCCGGATTGGTGTGGGAAGGCTCGCTGTTACCGTCCTACGATGGATTGCTTGTTGGATTCGGAAGGACGCCATGAGGCCCTATATTGACATGGTAAGGAATTTTCCTTACCATGCGGGCATTGCGATCAGGAGAACCGCCATGCCTGCCATTCATGAAGTTGCCACGCTGACCTCCAAAGGCCAGATCACGTTGCCCAAGTCCATCCGGCAGGCGCTGGGGGTGGATACCGGCGGCAAAGTCGCGTTCAACCTGCGTGACGGCGAAGTGGTCGTGACCCGTGCTGATGCCGAGCATGAAGACCCCGCCATTGCCGCGTTCCTGACCCTGCTGGCGCGCGATATGGAGGCTGGCCGGAACATTCGCGGTCTGCCGGAGGATCTGGCTCGTACGATGCTGGAGCATGCGGGCCACAAGGTGAACCTGGGTGACGATTTCGATGAGGACGTGGAAATCTGATGCAACAGCATGGCTGGACGCTGCTGTTCCACGACAACCTGATCGAGCAGTTGATGAAACTGCGCGCGGCCGTGCTGCGTGCGCAAGAGAACGACCCGGAGGGCTTCGGATCCAACGCCAACGTTAAGTTCTTCCGGGCCTTGGTCCAGTTGATGCAAGACGTGGTGCCGGGCGATCCGGCGCGCGACGAATACCGCCAGGGCAATACCATGGGGCCGGCTTATCGCCACTGGCGGCGGGCCAAGCTCGGAAGACGGTACCGGCTGTTTTTCCGGTACGACTCGAAGGCGAAGGTCATCGTGTACGCCTGGGTCAACGACGAGCAGACGCTGCGGTCATCGGGTAGCAAGTCAGACCCGTATGCAGTGTTCGAGAAGATGCTCGGGCGCGGAAACCCGCCAGACGACTGGGACGCATTGGTACTGGCAAGCAAGCAGGATTGGAGCAAACTGGAGTAGCGATCTCACATGTAGCAGGTGACGACCATGAACACGACTACCCGCATCAGTACCGCAGAACGCCTCGGCCGCAGCTTTGGCCGTGGATGGCGCGCCTATGCGCGTGGTGAGCGGCGGGTGTCGAGCTGGCTGGCATCCAAGGGGATGCCGGTGGCTGGCGCCGCCGCGCTGCTGTGGGTGGTCAAGCTGGCTGTACTGGGATTGCTGTTCTATGTGGCGTTCTGGTTCGCGGTCGTGTTGCTGGGCTTGGCAATGGCGGGATGGGCTGCTGCTACCACTCCCTCTGATGAAGAAGAGTGGCCTTTCACTGACCTCACCGAACTGCGGAAAACGCCGGGCTACGATCCCAATCTGTACAACGACATTTCGCACGAGTTGTACACAGACGATTGACCGTGTCCACGCTATTTCAGCTTGCCCCCGGTGAGCGCCCCAGCACCCTTGCCACCCGCTTGGCCGGCGCTCTTGCTGCCATCTGAAAGTCCTTGGATGGCATGTCCAGCTCGAATCCCAACCCAGGCGAGGCTCGCCAGCCAGAATCCGGGAAGGACCAGGAACATCGTCGCCATGACGAAGTTCAGCAGCATATCGCCGAAGGCATTGTTCAGCCCCATCACCGGATCGAAATTGCTGTGCGGCCGGTTCCAGCCCCAGCCCCATCCGTAGAGCGCATCAAGGATCGTACTGTCGATCCAGCGGGCCAACTGGAACCAGAAGTCCACGAAGAACAAAGCGAATTGCACGACGCTCACGGTCACAACCGTCTTCAGGTCGTAGGTCCCAATGAGCAGCACCAACGGGATGCAGATCACCAAGGCCATCTTGAGTAACGCGAGCACCATGGGCAGGGCCTGGCGCACCACATCCATCGCCGGAAAAACCCCCGTCGCACCCATCGTCATGCCGACGTCGCCCGCTGCGCGTGTGATGATGTTCGGCAAGGTCTTGTCGATCTGGCCGCCGTAGTCGGTATAGACGGAACCCCTGTTGAGCTTCTGCTGCCGCGGCGACGCAATCGTGCGGATCACCGAATCGTCCACCTCGGCGCGGCTCAGGAACCCAGCCCAGCCGGCCAGTCGCGTGAGCAGGTTCGGGTCCACCTGGCCCAGCAGCCGCGTCCGCAGGCCGCTGCCGCCATCGGCCCACCATTGCCGGCAGGTCGGATAGCCGCCGCCGCTGGACACCTGCGCCAGTCCGGCGTCGCGGTCGCTGTCGTAGGGCCAGTCGTCGCGCGGGGTGCTGGAGCGATAGCTGTCGTAGTAGCCGGCCGTGTCTATGAAAAAGCGTGAGCCAATCCAGGTGACATCGTGCATCTGGGCTTCATCGAGGTCGGGGCGCTGCATGAACAGCTTGGCGCGGGCCGGTCCGTAGCAGTTGTGTGTGAAGTCCGCCACCGCCTGGGCCAGGACCGGATCGTCGATGCGCGTGGCGTCGATCTCCATGCGCATCTGCCGCAGATCGGTGCCGCAGGGGATCGCCGCTACGGAAGCGCCCGTGACGGCACGCGAGAGCGTGTGCATGAAGGCCCACCAGACCGGCACCTTGGCACTCTGGTTGTTTATGGTGCTAAAGGACTGCGACCAGCCGGTATCGGTGGGCTGCGGCACGCTGACCTGGCACTGGGCCGAGCGCGAGTTGTCGTACTGGATGGTGTTGAGATCCACGTCGATGAACGGGATGCCGGCGAACATCACGACCACGATGGCGACGAACACCCGGTTCTCGATGCGCGCGGCCGAGAGCACGCCCTTGTTGCCTTCGTCGGCCCCTTCGGCGCGGGCCTTCAGCCACTCCTGGATGATGATGGCCACGAAGGGGAGGGCGAACACGCCGCTGGCCACCAGAACCGCCCAGATCCCGTTGTGGACGATCCAGGACACCAGCGTCAGGTAGTACTCCAGGTAGTCGGTCGTGAAAAGCGTCATGGCCCGAACCTCCCCTCAACCGGCTTGAATCAAAAGGCTGGCTTCCAGCGCCACGAGAGCGACAACGCCCGCGATCTCACTGCGCACCAGGCGGCGCCGCGCCTGCCTATCTGCCCCGTTTTGGTCCTCGCGCGCCAACAGTCGGCGGCGCATCCAGACCCAACCGTAGGCCGTCGCCCCATACAGGCCAAGCCGCCACACCAGGAAGTAGCCCGCGGCGGCCGCGAGCCACCGCTCCCAGCCGGCGACACCGCCGACCAAGTAGATGCCGGCGATGTTGGCCGCCACGGCAGAGGCGACGATCAGCACCGTCCACAGCAGCGCCTTTGCCACGCGCCGGCTGAACAGCCAGCGAGGCCGCAGCCAGGCCGCGTTCATGGCCGGCCTCCCGGGTTGCCCTTCTGCAATCGATCGAGGCGATCGGGCACCGGATCGCCCTCGTAGATGCCGCGCGAGCCAGCTGCACGCGTGCCGTGGCGCTGGATGATCGCCATCGGCGAGTTGTTCGTCAGCTCGCGGCGCAGCTCCAATTCCGTCTTCAGGTTGCGGATCTCGCGGTCGAGCGTGTCGCTCTCGTGGTTCACGGCATCGACCGCCAACTGGTTGGCCGCCACGTTGGGCTCCTTCTTGCCCGTCAGCAGGGTCCGCTGGAGCAGCAGGGCTTTTTCCAGCACCGACGAAAGCGCCACCTCGGACGCGAGGCGCCGCGCCAGCAGGTCCTGGTCAGGCTCGTCGCGCAAGGCTTCGATCACGCCCCGCGTGATGGGAAGCGACGTGCTGCCAGCCCCGCGCAGGTTCTCGAACGTCGTGTGGCGCGTCCCGGAAATCAGCTCTTGCAGGGCTTCCAGCTTGGTCTCGTACTCCTCCTGGATCAGCGGTGTCAGCCCGACGCCGGGCACCGTCTCGGTCTTGGTGCAGGAATCGCACGTGCGTTGCTCCTTCTCCCCCAGTACCCGCGTGGCCCATGCGACCGCCTGCTGTGGCGACGTCCAGGTCTGGCAGGACAGGCTCGCGCAACTGGCCTGGGCGATGGACGACGTGTCGGTCACGCCGCGGCCGTTGACCAAGTTGTAGCCCGCCCGAGTGACGTCACCGACCACCTTGATAGCCGACTGGCCCCTACCACCGGCGTTGCTGCCGCCCACCCAGGGCACACCGTCGTTGCCGCGGTTGGTCTCCGCTTGCTCGATCGCCGAAACGGCATCCGTGCTCGACACCGCCTGGCGCAGCGCCATGCCCTCGGCAAGCTGGCTCCATCCGAGCTGGCCTCCCGCCGTGTCGGCCATCTTCTCGGCCATGGCGCGGCACGTCAGCTTCGAGCGGTCGAAGTCCAGGCGCGCCTGCAGCACGCCATTGGTGAGCAGGTTGTAGAGGCCGGGATCTGCGCGCTGAATGATGAGGGCCGGCAGAGACGCCACCGCGCTGGTGGCGCTCTGGATCACGTTGCTCATGATCTGCTGAAAGCCATTCGTGATGCCGTTGAGCTGGTTCTTGAGCGTCGTTGTGATGCTCATATCGCCGCAGATCAGGTTGCTGTTCCAACCCACGCCGACCCCAATCGAACGCATGCCGGCCGCGCGGCCCATGGACACCGCACTGCCGCCGCCGATCGAGTACATGACTTCATCGCCGATCACGGGGCCGCTGGTCTGGAATCCCGTCTGTGCCCACGCCAGGCCGCAGCCCAGGACGAGCGCGCCGACGAGTACTGTCGGCCGCAGCAGGCGGTACGCCTTGGTGGAGAGGTTCGTCAGTTCAGGACGCTTCATCGCCATACCCTCAATTGAAATCGACGCTGCCAAGGAACACCTGTCCACGGCGTTCGCAGCAGGCATAGGGCCGCCACAGCGCCCAGGCGTAATCGCTTTGCTGGGCTTGCGTTAGGAAACCGCTGTGCGGGAAAACCGTGCAGGACGAGGACAGGACGGGCGCGAGTTCCTGCCATTTGCCGGTCGAGGCATCGCCCTCGACCAGTGCGCCGGCAGGCCAGTAGCCATCGCGTGCATTGGCCAGCAGCGGCTGATAGACGTGCAACTGCCCGCGGCGCGTGACGACATCGCCGGCCCGCTGGGCCACCACGGCGCCGGCCTTGTGGTCGTCGGTCTGGTGCAGGAAGCCGCCGCGCGGATAGACATTGCCCCAGAGGTTCATCGTCGAGCGCGCGCCGACCTCGCGCATGCCCGGGATCAATGCCTCCGGGTACACCATCTCCGGTACGTTGTAGCGCCAGGCCAGCGTGTCCAGCGTACTGAGCAGGTACGGCATGAATGCCGTGCCCGCGCCCTCGCAGAAATAACCCGAGGACGAGACGAACTGGTTGAACACCTCGACGCCGGGGTGGCCGATGACGTCCGCGTTCTTGAACTTCGCGAGATTGTTTTCGTTGTCGTGGTTGGTGGTTCCGTCCCCGCCAGCCTGGGCCGAGGGGTTGGGCGCGCTCATGGCGCGGACTTCGACCCAGGGGTTCTCGCCGGTGTTGCTGTAGCTGGAGACGACCGCATCGGGCACGTAGTGGCGCACCTTGACGGACGTGCGCACCGTGCAGCCGGTCCAGGTGCAGTAGAGCCAGTAGCAGATCCCCACCACGCGGTATTCCAGGCAGTCCGGCGACAGGACCGATGAGACGATGGTGGCCGTGTTCAAGGCGTGGCTGCCGGTGGCGCTGACCAGCAGCAGCGAGGCCACGGCGACGCGCAGGCGGCGCAGCAGGTCGAATGGGCGGGGGATCACGGCCGCTCCTTGCGATATCGGGCGATGCGAGCCAGCGCCTGGTCCAGGTTGGCCTCGCCATAGACCACGTAGCGTTGGTCCACCACGACCGCCGGAAGCGTTGTGATGCCCAAGCTCCAGGCATCGGTGATGCCTTGGTAGGCGGTCTGCATGCGGTGTTGCAATGCCGGCCCGCCTTCCTTGAGGCGTCGCCGCACGATCGGTTCGGCCTGCCGTGGATCGCTGGGCAAGCCTGTTGTGAGTTCCGCCTCGATGCGTTGCGCAGCATCCAGTTCGATCACGCGCGTGGGAGAGTGCGCGCCGTGCAGCGGTTGTCCGGACTCGGTGATGACCCAGACTTCTTGGGCCGAGGAAGTACCCGAGCACACGAGGACTGCCATGAGAGCCCATGCAAACCGGCACAAGCGTGGATGGGAGGGCGTGGGATGGAACATGAGGTGGCGCCAAAGAAGAGGGAGGACCCCGATAGTCCAAACCAAAGCGCCGTCGCAGGCCACGAACAATGCGCAGCGTGGCGCGCCCCTATTTCCTGGTGACGCGATGGCTCGTCGCCAGGAATCTGATGTAAGTTGGTTTGGATCGACCCAACTGGGTATCGGCTATAAACCATGGATCGCAACCTTCACCCATACCCGTCCCTATGAATCGCACCCAACTCGTTGAAATCCTCGCTGCCAAGAACGACCTGTCCAAAGCTGCCGCCAACGCCGTCCTCGACACCTTGATCGACACCGTCCAGACGGCCGTGAAGAAAGGCGATGCCGTTCAACTCGTGGGCTTCGGCACCTTCAAGGCGGCCAAGCGTGCCGCGCGCATGGGCAAGAACCCCGCCACCGGCGCAGCCCTGAAGATCCCGGCCGCGACCGTGCCGAAGTTCGTTGCGGGCGCCAAGTTCAAAGCCGTGGTCGATCCCAAGGCCGCCAAGCGCAAGGCCGAGAAGGCCGGCAAGTAAGCCGGCTCGCCTTTCCGGGAAGGCGCCGTCGTTCGCAAGGCTCGGCGGCGTTGGATTTTCTGAGTGATCCACAACAAGTCCAACAGCGACGGGGCCATAAACCATGACTGCGTTTTCTGAATCGTTCCGGTCGGAAGTTGCGCGCATTGCACGCAAAGAGAACAAGGAGGAGATGGCCTCCCTGCGCAAGACGGCAACGAGCCAGCGCTCAGAGATCGCGACACTCAAGCGCGACGTCAAAGATCTGGCAGGGCAGGTGCGCAGCCTGGCCAAGGCATTGGAAAAAGCCCTGGCAACGGCTGAGCGCCAGCAGCCCCGGGAGCCGTCCGCGGATTCGTCTACGGGGGCGCAGGCGCCTGCCAAACGAAGAGGCCGCGCATTCGTCTTCAGCCATGAGGCGCTGGTCGCCAAGCGGCAGGCGTTTCACATGACCCAGAAAGAGATGGCCCGGCTGCTCGGTGTGTCGCCACTGAGCGTCTACAAATGGGAAACCGGCCAGGTCACGCCCCGCGAGGCGCAACTCGTGCGCGTGCGCGAAGTGCTTCAGATGGGCGTGCGCGAAGCCCGCAGGCAGATTGCAGAGTGAACATCGCCGACGCTGCACCTGCCGCAGGTAACCATCCTGGATAGACTTTCGACAGGTTGGCTATCGCGGCGTGTCGTCCTCTGCGCTGGCGGGCGTGTCAGGGGAGACCGTGGCCTTGGCTTCGGCCGGGTCGTTGGTGGCGAGCATGTCGATCGCCGACAGCAGTGAATCGCCGGGCACTGGGCCAGGCAGCACGAGGCTCCTGCCGCTCGTGCGGTCGACCAGCCGCAGCGAAGGCGTCGCCGTGATGCCCGACGCGGTGGCTTCGCCAGCCTGTGCCTGCACGATGCGCGCGGACTCTTCGCCGCTCATGCACGTCTTCAGAGCCTTGGACATGCCGGGAAATGCCTCCAGGTTCGGCACGCCCTGGCCGTCGCTGCGCGTGTGGGCATAGACCCATTGGACCGCCGCCCAGAACGCCTCGTGTCCTCCCGCCTGGCCGGCGCATTCGACCAGGCGTGCCTCCTGGCTTGCGGCGGGCTCGTGGATGGACAGCGGCAGGTGATGCCACTGCAGGCTCACGTCCTGGTGTGTATCGATCCACTGCCGCAGCTGCGGTGAGTAGCTCTTGCAGTACGGGCACTCCAGATCGGCATAGAAGATGATGCTGAAACGCGCCTCGGGACTGCCTAAGCGCCAAAGAGGCCCGGTCAACTGCTCGATACTCGCGGCGCTGACCGGGGCGGCCGGTTGCGGCGCAGGCTCGCCTGGCGACCTGAACATGAACCAGATCAACGGCACCCCGACCAGCCCAGCAGCCACGGCCCAGTGCCAGCGAGGCCACCGGCGCGGGCGACGGCGGAAAGCTTGCACCTGGATTGGAATGGAGGGACGTTTTGGAGCCATGGCACTCTCCTGTGATCACTGTGGCAAGTTCAGAGCCGGCGACTCGATGCCGCGCGCCTGGTCGATCTTCTCGGCCACTTTGAAGGCGGCCTCCAACTCGCTGATCCCGTACTGCTGCATGATCTGGTAGCGCTCGGCTTTCTCCTCGGGTTCGGTTTGTGCGAGCGCGAGATACAGACTCGGCGGAACGGCTCGGAACAGCACTTCCATGCTCTTGGACAGGATCACACCCTCGGTGAATTTCCCCGCCTCTTTGCGCGCCGACAGCATCAGCGCTTTCTGTGCGGGCGAGAGTTCGCGGAAACGCGCGATCTTCTCCACCTCGTCCGGGGGCATCGACAGGCAGATCCACCACTCGATCATGTTGAGCATCGGCTCCGCGGCCCGCGGCAGATCGTCGATGTTCTGCGTCGCGAGCCAGAACCACGCACCCAGCTTGCGCCACATCTTCGTGATCTTCACCACGTAGGGTGCGAGCAGTGGATTCTTCGTGATGATGTGCCCTTCATCGGTGACGTTGATGATCGGCCGCCCGAGGTACTGGTCGCGCTCGGCGATGTTGTTGACCGTGCTGATGAGGCTGATGTAGGCGATGGAAAGCTGTGCGTTGTAGCCCTCACGGGCATACGTCGCGAGATCAACCAGCGTGATGTCGGCCTCGGGCCAAGGGGTGCCGGCCCGGTCGAACATTTCGCCATCGGTGCCCTGGCAGAACATGTCCATGGCGTCCGCCATTTCCAGCAGGCGCACGCGCCGCATCTCGGGGAGCGTGGTGTCGCTGGCCCGTTCGCGCAGCGCGTCGCGCACGTCGCGCGTGAGCACGGTGCGCTTCTCGCCGTGGCAGCGCTCGGCCGCATCAAGGATGCATTGGCGGATCAGCGAACGGTCCGCCCGCGTCATCCGGGCTTCTTCCTTGTCCTCGCCGCCGGTGATCATCAGGCGCGCCGTGATCTCCAACTCGCCGAGCACGTCACGCTGCTCGTCCACCTCGGTCGCCGTGGCGTCCGGTGGCTGATCCTCGTCCAGCGCATCGGCATCGAGCGTCTGCACGGCGCTCGGGGTCTCGATGAGCCGGCGCGCGTCGGCAAAGGGCGCCAGGCTCACACCCACGCCCGGCGCCAACTTGACGCGGTGGACCGTCAGGCCGAGCTTGCGCGCGAATTCGGCGAACAACCCGAAGCTGTTGCCAGCCTCCACGATGAACAGGCGCGGCCGGTAGACCGCCGTGACCTGGTTCAGCAGGTTGTTGAGCGTCGCGGACTTGCCCGAGCCCGTCGGACCGAACAGGAACAGGTGGGCGTTCATCTGCCGGTCCAGCCGGTTGAGCGGATCGAAGGTGATCGGGCCGCCCCCACGGTTGAACATCGTGACGCCGGGATGCCCGGTGCCCTGGCTGCGCCCCCACACCGGTGAGAGATTCGCCGCGTGCTGCGCGAACATCAGTTGCGTGTACCACTTCTTGCGATCCTGGCTGGGGTTGTAGCAGCATGGCAGCCAGCGCAGATAGCTGTTCAGCGGCGCCACTTCGTCGTCCTCACGCACCGGCTGCAAACCGGCGTTGAGCATCACGTTCGCCAGATCCAGGCCGCGTCGGTCCAGCTCGGCCTCGTCGCGTCCGCGCAGGTAGAACGCCAGGGTGCCGCGGTAGAGCTTGTGCGCGCTGCCGATCAGCGAGCGGGCCTCGTGCACGTCCTTGAGCGTCTGCTCGGACGCCAGGGTTTCGCCCACGGCCTTTCTCGCCAGGTGGTTCAAATCCGATTCGAGGACGTCCTGGGGCGTGGCGACCATCGTCAGGCACATCAACGTGTCCTCTGGCATCTGGTCGAACAGCGTGTTGATCGCATCGCCCTTGCGGGTCTCGCCCGTCAGATGCCCGGTGCCGGGTGGCATGCGCAGTCGGTCGGTGATCAGGACGCGGTGCGGCATTCCGTCGAAATACCAGGTCCCTTGCGCGACATCGGAGCGCGGCGGTCCGAAGAACAGCCGCTGGCTGAAATCCCGCCCGCTTGCCAGTTCGATCTCGCCGTCCTCGCTCTCCTCGGGGTAACGCGCGAGCGCATAGAAGCGCTCCCGGTCCTCGCCCCCCGGGCCGAGCAGCGCGGGATTGGGGTTGAACCAGCGCAAGAGCCAGTCGTGAACATCTGCCGCACCCAGGCGCCGGGCCTGGATGCCGGCGTTGGCGAGCCCGCCGCACAGGCGGTCGCAGACGATGCCCAGCAATTGCTCGGGCGTTTGCCCGCGGCGTGTGGCTTGCCCGGTGGAGCGGCGATAGACCACCATCCGAACTCGCCGTGTCTGGCCGCGCCAGCGCAGTCGCGTGACCACCGTGTCCTCGAACAGCCCGCCGGGCTTGGCCACTGCGCGCAGGTGGTGGCCGAAGAAACGCAGGTAGAACTCCGTGAAATCCGTGCCGCGGGCGCGCGGTTGCACGTAGTTGCGCAAGGTCTGCATGTACTGGTCGAAGCTGGGCTCGTCCTGGGCGTAGAGCTGCAGCACCCAGGGGTTCTCGTCCAACTCATCGAAGCTGTCCTGCAGCGCGTTCTCCAAGGCGTCACGGGCATGCGCGAGCCATCCGGGTTCCCGACCTTCGGTGCCCAGAGGCACCAGCTCGAAGAACGCGGCCACGGACTGTCCATCCTCCAGCAGCATGGACTTCGACTTGGGCAGGAACTCCACCCAGGGCAGCAGTTCCACGAACGACGGCGCCACGTCGTACAGCGCCTGTTCGTCGGCCACGGTCGCCGGCCTGCGGCCCTGGACCGCCGCGCCGGGTTCGGGGATGCTGGCCTGGCGCAGGGTCTCGACGTGGCGCTGCCAGTGGTCCGGCTGGTCGTCGCCTTCGGATTCGCCCGGTGCGGCGACGGCCAGCTTCGGCCAGGAAAATTTCCACCGCATCAGTAGTCCTCCACGCGCTCGCCCGGCATGGCGTACTGGATGCGCTGGTACAGCGGGAAGACCGTCGTGTAGCCCGGCACAGGGACAGGGTCCGTGCCGGCCAGGTGTGGGTACACGTACATCACAAGGTCAGGATTGGGCAGTCGCTGGAACTGGCGATAGATCTCATTGCGGGCCGTGCGCGTGTAGCGCATCTGTTCGGCGGGCGCGGCCAGCACATCCGCGTCGGTCAACGGCCGGCGCAGGCTCTGGCGTGCATCGAGCAGTTGGCGGCGCGCGACCTGGCCTGCACCGCCACCCGAGCCGTCGCCGGTTTCCTGCTGCCAGATGTCCATCATCGTGCGGTCGCCGTGGGTCAGCAGTTCCTCCTTGCTGGTGGCGCAGGCGCTGAGTGCGGCCACGGCAACGGCCAGTGCGAGGCCCTTGGCCAAGTTAATCAAGTTCGAGCGCATGGGCTTCTCCTGCACGGTGATCGACGCGGCGGCCTTCGGGGTCGAAGTCGATGGCAAGGGGTTTTTCGAGGTGGACGGCGACCTTGGCGCCGGGCTGCACATAGACGGCGGCAAAGGCCTGGCCATACAGCTTGTTGACCCAGCTCGACATCTCCTGGACCCCGCCCGCGAGAATCCGGCCGACCGCTTCCTGTCCGCTGATGCCGACGCTGCCAATCGAGCCATCGGCGCCGACATAGGAGGCCCTGCCGCTGTCGGATTCGATGAGCGAGGCCACGCCCGCGCCCGCCGCGGTGATCAGGGCCTGCGAGCCGAGGTACTGCTGGGCGTTGCTGCGCCGTTCCCCGCTGACGCAAGGAATGCCATGCGGATCGCTGATCCAGCCAAGGCCGTCGCGCTGCTGGTTGTTCTGCTGGTTGCCTTCGCGGTCCTCGGGGATCGTGCGGATGGTCCCGTCGTGAAAGACGAAGGTGATGCTGCGCACCTGACCACGCACGCACGAGAGCGTCCAGTCACCAGAGGCCGTGCCGCTGAACACGGCACCCGCGACGTCGGGGATGTCGATGCCGTTGGCCGTCAGGTTGTCGGGGCCGACGAGTACCTTGAACGGATAGGGATCGTTCACCGTGCCGTCGATCGGCACGCGGCCAATCAGCGCGGTCATCGCCACCGACCCCATGAGGGTTGAATTCGTCGGCACCGTATAGACGGGCCTGGCAATTTTGACCCCGGCGGCGCGGGCGCCCGCATTCGCCACGGTTTCCGCAGTGGTTTCCAGCGTGCGCTGCGCCGGGCCGAAGCTCGTCGGGAAGCTCATGCCGCCGCTGGCCTTGCCGCTCGTGTTGCTACGGCCATCGGTCTGCTTCGCATCCTGAGGTTCCACCCACCGCACACCATCTTCCATCCCGGCCTCATCGCCGTCGCGCAGTCCCAGGCCCACCGGCAGATCGGCGTGGCCGCCGCCGCGTCCGCCGATGCTGTCGAGCCGACGTTGGAGGTCCGCGAGCAATCCCTCGGTCTGCTGGCGTTCGCTGGTAGCCTGTTGCTGGTCGCGCCGCAGGTCGGAGCGTTCGGACTCCAGCGCGGAACTGATGCGCTGGTCGATCGAGTTCTCGCGCTGGCGCAGGCGCTGGTTCTCGGAGCGCTGGGCCTTGTTGTCAGAGAGTGCAGCCTGAAGCTCGGTGCGCAGTTGCTTCACCTGCGCCACGAGCGTCGCCACCGTGTCGCGCGGGGTATCGCCCTCGATGCCCAGCGCCTTCATCTCCTCGGACGTGAGCTGGCTACCGCTTTCGGCTTGGGACGGTGCCGGGGTACCGCTTCCCGAGAACAGCCGGATGCCGACGAACAGCACCAGGAGGGCCACCGGGATCATCAGCCACTTGAGCAGGCCGTTACTGCGCATGATGGGCCTCCTTGTCGTCGCTGACCTCGGGTTGCCGCAGGTGCGCAGCCGGGTCGAAGCGGTGAATGGCCGGCAGCAGCGATGGTGCGAGGCCACGGCCGCGCGTCACCAGGTACAGAGCGGTGGTGTCCTCGGGTGTGCCGCGCGGGCCGAGCACCTCATGTTGGAAGGTTGCCGTCAAAAAGTCGCCTTGCAGCACCCGCGGGTCGAGCGTGATCCATCCCGCGCCGTAATTGCTGAGGCGCACGGCCGTCACCCACTGGTCTTCCAGGCGCCAGGAGGCGAGCGCGGTGGCGCGTACCGGCAGCGTCGACAGCAGCGTGCCGACTTCCAGGTCGCGGCGCAGGTTGACCCGCATGACGCCTGGCAGCGGTTCGACGGTGCGCAGTGGCGCGTACAGGTTCTGCGCGGCGAAGCGCGTCAGCACCACGGGGATTGGCGTTTCGCGATGGGTTGATCGCGCGGCCGCCTGGCCCTTGGCGAGTGCCGAGGCCTCGTCGGCATCGGCCCGCTGGTCGCCGTAACGCGCAGGGGTGGTACTGCTTTCGACGATGCGCACCGGCTCCAGCGCCGGCTCGCCGTCCTTGGCCGGCTCGGCGGCTATGTCCAGCAGGATCAAGACGCCCGTGTCAGCGTCCTGCAGTTGCAACCGCGTGGGCTCGATCGGCTCGTTCGCACGCAGGTACACCGCACCGCCTGCGCTTTGCACGCGCAGCCGCTCGCCAACACCCGCCGGTACGCCCACGCGCACGTTCCTGTCGATGAACACGATACGCTCCTGACCCACCCGCAAGGGCACGGCCAGCGGCATGCGTTCCCAGCGCAGGATCTCCACGGCCTGGGCAATGGGGGCCGTGGCCACGGCCAGCAGCCCCAGCCAGGCAAGTACGGGGTACTTCATGGGGTTTCTCCTTGAGGCGGCGGCGCCAGGCCGCCTTGGGTGGGCGCCGAGCGCGTCGGCTCCGGCGCGCTGATGCGCTGCGGCGTGCCGTCGTAGCAGTCGAGGGCCAGGCCGAACGGGTTGCGCGCTGGATCGATATCTACCCGCGTCACCTTGATGGGGTAGCGGACCAGGGCGCGCTTGACCTGTTCAGCGCCGTGGTACTCGTCGGCGCTGATGTCCAGCGTCACCACCCAGTCGCGGTCGGAGACCACGCGCACGCGCGCAGTGGGGTCTTCGCCGTAGCCGCGGCCGGGGATTTCGTAGATGCCGCGCACGCGCTGCCGCAGCTCGCCGGTGCTGCGCCGGTAGTCGTAGTCGGCGCGCAGGAATGCATGGCATGCGGGCGTGAGGTACGGAGACAGTGCATGCAGGTTGCGCGGGTAGTCTTCCTCGCCATTGGTCGGCCAGCGGTTGAGCTGCTGGAACACATAGAACGTGAAGGCATACACCGACTCGGGCGGCACCTCCCACCACTTGCGGGTGCTTCCCGAGCGCAGGTCTGGCGGCACATGGATGGTCAGGTCGCGCGGTGCGCTCCACCAGCCGCCGCCCATCACCAGTGCGACGACGATCAGCGCGCCAACGCCCAGGCGCAGCGTCTTGATGTGCGCCTGCAGGTGGGTGACCTCGTTCTTGAAACGACTCATCGCGCGCTCCTTTGCAGGAATCTGCGGGTGGACCAGAAGCCCGAGCGCGAGATCAGTACATGGCCGCCCACCCAACCGGCCACCAGCGGATGCCGCGTGGCGATGCGCCACTGCAACTGTCGGTACAGCCAGGTATCGGGCCGGCCGCGCTTGAGCCGACGCAGGATGCCGCCGCCCACAAAGACGCCCAGGGCCACGCCCAGGACGACGAAGGTGGGCGCCAGCGCGATCGTACGGAACACCCAGGACAGAGGCGCGCCGATCAGCAGGCCGGCGGCGCCGGACAGGCCGCAGCAGACCCACAGCTCGTCCGCCGTGAGGCCGCGCACGACCACCGGGTGGCGGTTGAGCCGGTGCGGAAGGAACGTGAGTGTTCCGTCAGCACGGATGTGCTGGTGCTCGGACATGGCCTGCACCCGCTTACAGGATGCCGGTGGCTTCGGTGAGCAGCCAGATGCCGATCACGAGCAGGACGGCACCGATGGCGACGGTGAGTCCGAACTGGCCCCAGGTCTTGCGGCCAGTGTGGATTTCCGCGTAGGTTCCGTAGGCGTGGTAGCACACGCCAATGAACATCGAGGCCACCACCAGCAAGGCCACGAGCATGATGATGTCGTAGCCGTAATTGCGGATGGTTTGCATGATGCCGCTGCCGGTGCCCCGCGTGGGGTTCTCCAGTTGCGGCAGTCCCTGTGCGAACGACAGCGCGGGCAGCGCGCCGGCGAGGGCCACGGCAGCGCGCTGGGCGAGACGGGAGGTGAGGATGCGGCTTTGCATGGTCAGTCCTTTCAGGAGAGGAGGAAGAAAGTCAGTACGACGTACATCGCGACGAAGCGGATGCACACGCCCAGGAACTGGCGTTGGTTGAGGCGGCTTTCCGACCACCCTACGTAGGCCGTTCGGATAGCCCACACGCCCCACACCAGCAACACGGCGAAGACGGCGCCGACCAGCACGGTTGCCATCGCGGCAGGCGCGATGCCGCTGTTGGCCTGGAAAGCCGAAAGCTGGGCGCCATTCATGGCTGGCCCTCCGGCGCGGGTGTCTGCGATGCAGGCGTGGCCCGCTCGGTGCGGTAGTCACCTGCCAGTTCGGAGGGGGCGCGCGGCTGGGCGCGCGATGGCGTAAGGTAGGCTTGGATGCCGGCGCGCATGCGCGCCAGGTCGGCCAGAATCCGTGGGTAGTCGAAGTGGTAGCGCTCGCCCGGAGCGACGGGGGTATGGGCGGCGCTGTACGCGACGGTGCGCTCCAGCGCATCAAGTTGACGCAGCGCGGTGGCAAGTTCTTGCCGTTGCGCCGGGTTCTCGGCGCGGGCTATCGGCGACAGGCCCATCAGGAGGACCGTCACGAGAAGCAGAGGCACGCCGCGATGCGCGACGCGCAGCCGGGTTGAAGCGACCATCGCACCATTCCTGTGTGATCAGCAATGACGCGATGGTGGAGATCCAGGCGACTTCAGGTCGCAAACAATGGGAATTCGCGAGTGACCGGATTGATGAGGGTTTGGGGCTGAAAATCTCGCTCAGCGTATCCTCTCCAAGTTACGCATCACCGGCAACCTTAGAAACGCAAACCAATCATGAGCAGGGAAACCACCAAGCAAGATCTTCTGTACTACCTGAGCGATGTCAAGGTTCCGGTAATCGCATTGAAAGGTCTATGGGGCACAGGAAAGACCCATTTATGGGAAGAGATCAAAGACAAGTACCCTCCCGTGGAAGGGAATGAGCACCTGTATACATCATGCTTTGGCCTGGAATCTATAGAGCAGATAAAAACCACCCTATTCCAGAACTCCCTAGGAAAAGCCGAAGGGGCAGTAGGCACCGTGCAGAAGTACTCAGGATTCGCCATTGATGTACTTGAGAAAATCACGGCCAAGGTAGCCCCTGCAGCTGGAGGTGGTGCTACTGTTCTTGGGAGCCTCGGCGGTTTGGTCCAATCGACCCTGGTAGACAAGATATTGCATTCACGTCTGATTGTGTTGGACGATATTGAGCGCCGTGGCAACGACTTTCAGATCGACGCACTGCTTGGCTTCATCGATCTCCTCAAGCGGAATCGCTGCAAGGTTCTGCTCATCCTCAATGAGGAGCCGCTGGTGAAAGCGCATACTTCAGATTGGCGAACGTTGAAGGAAAAATGCGTTGATCGGGAAGTCACACTGCTAACGTCTACCGAGGAAGCCGCCAATATCGGGCTGAGCACGGATCTGCAATATCGGGCCACCGTCATAAAGACGCTGGTGCAGCTATCGGTGACCAATATCCGTGTCATCCAGCGCATCGACCGAGTGGTGAAGACGGTGTTCGAGGGTGTGGATGATCTACATGGCACCATAGAGCATTCGCTGCTGCCGGCCGCGGTCTTGATGACTGCGCTTAATTTCAATGCCGTTCCCAACGGACCGGATATCTCTCAGTTGATGAGCGAGTGGTCCGCATGGTGCGTCAAGCCCAGCTACTTTGGAAAGAAGACGGAGGAAATTAGTGACGCTGTAGCATTTGCCACGAATGTGGAACTCACCCGCGATGGAGAGTTCCTGGATTTGGTTGTACAGCACATCCTGACTGGCCACAGGCTCAAGGAGAAGTTCGACGCACTCTTTCAGCATCGAAGCAAAAGGGATGCATCCAGCCAAGCGGAAAGCGCAGCCGTCCGATACATCGAAGATTCGTACCTAGACCCTTGGATGGCGGACGATGAATTCATCTCACAAGCTGCAGCCCATAAGGGAGCATGGGTGAATCTATCTGCCGACAAGGTCAGCGCCATTGTCAATGACCTCGAGGAAAGAGGTGCCGACGTGCTGGCTCGTGATATCGCAGAAGCCTGGGCAGAGCGTTGGAGCGGTTCACCAAGTCGTTGGCTCAGCCAACTGATGCCACTGGACGACTTTCACACAGTTATCAAAGAAGCCCTCATGGAAGGTAATCGCCGGCTTTCGGCCAGATCCTCTCTCCTTGATGCTGTCCTACAAGTGGCGACAGGAGGCTGGGACCCCAGTGATACAGACACCATCAATGAAGCAAGTGTCAAAGAAGCGTACGACACAATTCTTGCGCTGACGAGAAAGAACTTCGGCACGTTCGTCCACTTCTATCGAAAAGAGATCAAGAATCCTTTGCTCGGAAGCGGGGAAAGAGGCACCTTTTCCACAGGAGTGCCCCCATTTTTGGAAGCTGCCCAGCAGATAGTGTCCGAAAATGCGCGCCCGCGACTTACAAAGTTGTTGCGACTGCATTTGGGTGAGGCACTCAACGCGTCCCCTACCGCTCTCGAACAGACCTCGGATACCAATCTCACAGGTACTTCTTGAAGCTCCCCGCCGTCAGGCTCACCGCCAGCCCCAGCAACGCTGCGCTGGGCAACAGAATCACCAGCGGATGCACCGAGATTGGCAGCGCCAGGTATGTGACCCAAGGCAGCACGGCCAGCGGCATCAAGCTCGCTTTCGCGCGGTGGTAGATGAAGCCGGATTCCCGGCCCGCGCCGAAGCGGCGCACGTCACGCCGCACCAGGCCATCGATCAAACCGACAAAGGCCGCCGTGAAGATCAGCGGCAGCGTGAGAGCCAGCACCAGCAGCCGCACGAGGAAGGTCAGTGTCGTGAAGGCCGCGGCGATCAGATAGCTCTCGGTCCAGACATAGACTTGACTGATGAAGTACCGGAAGTTCCGCGTGGGCCCTTGACTGGGCGCGCGAGCGCGTTCGGCGGTCTGGCTCATCCGCTCCAGCAATCCCGAGCGCACGAACACCCATTCGTACCCGGTATCCACCAGCTCGTGCGCCGTGCGCCCCGGCTCCTGGACCACGACGCTGCGCGTGAAGTGGTTGGACAGGTGCCCCAACTCGTACTGCAGCATTTGCTGGGAGTGCCGCCAGCCCTGATCCTTCCAGAACAGGTGCATGCCCACGCACTCCACCACGATCGAGAACAGCAGCGAGCCGATCAACACCCCGAGCAGCCGGAACGGCAATGTGATGGCACCAATGATCAGGCCCTGGCGCTCGTTCTGTTCCCGCTGTGCGGTGGCGGCGGCATCACTCATGGTGCAGCCTCGTTACCGGCCGTGTCACCCGCGCGGGAGGCGGTGGCAGGCTCGCCAGTGGCTACTCCATCAAGCAGATCGTCGGGCAAAGCCGCATCCTGCAACGCAGGGGAACTGGTGAACACCCACCATTGGGTCGCATCGGTGTAGCTCTGGCGCATGTAGCCGGCGAGTTGCTGCAAGTCCCGCGGCATCACTTCATCTGGATCGGGCGCGGGCAGCGGCATCCTGATCTTCCAGAGCTGCCCGCCCTGCAGGAGCGCAAAACACTGTCCCTTGGGCAGGCCGACGATGTGCGGTGGCTCGATCATCGGTACGCTGGACATGCTGATGCGGTCCTGGGTGTTTGATGTGAAGTCTGTTGCGCCACGGATGTCCGAGCTGTCGGTCGCCCCAGAAACGATGGTGGTGGTATAGACCTCGACCTTGGGCAGTTGCCGGGTCAGCAGCTCGGCGGTGGCCGTCTCCCGGACTCGGAGCATGAACAGGTTGTTGAAGTTGCCGATCACCTGACCGGCCTTCGCGCGATTGCCGATGCGAGCTTCGATGTCGGAAAGCGTCTGCGTGTAGGCGGTGACCTGGATGCCGGCGCCGCCGCCTTTATTGATCATCGGGATGAACTCGTCGCCCATGAGTTCGTTGAATTCATCCGCATGAACGTTGATCGGCACCCGGGCGTCCGCGGATGCCGATGTCGACACGTTTGGCAGACCGTCGTCGATCCCGTGCTTGTAGATGTGCCCTGCGACCGACACCAGATCGGAGAACATGGAGTTCCCGACTGCTGCGGAGACCTCGGCGTCAGACAGCGCATCCAGCCCCACATAGACCACGGCGCGCTTTCTGATCACCTGCATCCAATCGAAGATCGGGCGGGGGTCGGCCAGGTCGGAATAGTTCGGCGCCAGGAGTTGCGCGATCTTGCCGCTGGTGAGTTTTTCCAGCAGCGGCAGCAACGATGCGACGATCTTGTCGAAGTAGGTCTTGTCGTACCGGACGGCCGAGCGCAGGCCGTCCAGCACCGGGTCGTAGTTGCGCGCCTGGGAGAGGTACTGCTCCAGTGCCACCACGCGCTTCTCGCGCCCGATCATGTTGCGCGGGATGTTCTTGTCGTTGATGCGCGCCTCGAGCTGGACGATGACCTCCCAGGCCTTGGGCTCGGTCTTCGCGAAGTAGTGCTGCGCATACTCGATAAACAGCGCATCGATGTTGATGACGTGGCGCTGGATCAGCATGTAGTCCGGCCGCTGTCCCAGTTCCACCAGGGCGCGCGCGATGATGTTCACGAAGCGCCAGGCGAACTCGCGGAAGGCCGCGCTGTTGCCTTCGCCGGAAAGCTGGCCCGCGATACGGGTGGCAACCTCGCTGATCCGACCAAAGCGCCCCACGGCGTTGTAGCGGGCAGAAATCTCCGGCCACCCCAGATGGAAGATGTAGAACTCGCTCTCGCGGCCTGCACGCTTGGCCTCCACGTACATGCGCTTGAGCAGGTCGGCATCGCCCTTGGGATCGAAGACGATCACGACCTCGTGTTCGCCTGCGGCGTTCCTGCGGCGAATGTCCTGGGTGATGAAGAGCTCGGCCAAGCGGGTCTTACCCACCCGCGTCGTGCCCAGCACCAGCGAATGCCCGACGCGCTCGCCCAGGGGCAGGCCGACGTCCACTTCCTCGGGCTCGATGCCGTGCAGCCGCGGCAGCCCGCCCACGGGCGGCAAGGGACGCACGGGATTGAAAGCCAGATCCCAGCCCGTGAGCTTCGGTAGGTGCGAAAGCGGAAACGGCGCGAACTCCAGCCGCTCTTCCAGGCGCCGCGCGAGCCGATAGGCCGGCGTCGGCTCGACGTAGCGCCGGAATTCGGGCCGATAAGTCTGCGTCAACCTATGGGTGTGCTTCTGCTCCCACAAGAAGCCGCGCCCGATAAACAGGCGCTGCTGGCTGACCGGCACGTCGCGGCTGGTCATCACGTAACGTGGCAGGCGGCGGATGTTGCGCCGGTAGCGCAGGATCACGCGGGCATCGCGGTAGCGGATCGCGCCGTAGGCACTGAACGCCAAGGCGCTGCCGACGCCCATCGCCGGACTCAACGCGAGCGACCACGGGGCCACCAGGGACAGAAACGCGGCGCCCGCACATGCCGCCACGGTGTATAGCTCCACCGCGGGGCGTAGCAGAACCTCAACCGGTTGTTTCCCCGACATGGCTTCATTGCTCGATGCCGGTCGCCGTGATCAGCACCGGGTAGTGACGTAGGCCCAGGCGCTCGGCCAGGTCGTCGCCGGTCGCGGGTGCCAGTGGCACGCCGGGCGCTAGCGCACGCAGGCGCGCCAGGGCCTGCGCCGTCTCGACGTTGACCACCAGGCCGACCGCGCCACGCCCGCGCAGCGAAGCCGCATGACGGTGCAACCAGGCCTGGGAAACCTCGTCGTCGCCAACGACCACAAAAGGCCGCAGGCCCGGTGCCTCGATGACCCGCCGCGACACCGTGCCGGGCGTGAGCTTGGCACTGCGCACCGGCAGCATCGCAGCCTCGTCAGCAGGTGTTGCGGGAATCTTGGGCGTCGGGATGGGAGGCCGTGCCGCGCTGTTGCCGCGCGGTTGAAGGTTAAGCGCATCGTAGTACGGCAGCGCCGAGGTGCCGCCACGGTCTTCCACCACGATCAGCGGCTCGGCGGCGTTCGTGACCAACGGCAGAGCCGCCAGCAGCATGAGCAGGCCCCTCAACGTGAGATTGGCTGGATGGGAATTCTTCATCGTGAAGTCTCCTGGCGCTGGGCAAGCGCCGTGACGGCTGGGCGCGTGCCCTGCACGCGGGCGAGGTGCCGGGATACGCTGTGCCGATACCGCGCGGCGGGCTCGCCCCCTGCGGGGCGGTGGTAGCGGCCGATCGCCTGCAGCCAGTCCTCGCCGGGCGTGTGCTGTTCGCGGAGGATGTCGGCGGCGATGGCGAGGTTGCGGTACGGGTCGAGCAACTCGCACGGGCTGGTGAAACGGTGCTTCTGGTAACCGAGGTTGATCTGCCCCAGGCCTGCGTCGATGCGTGTGTGCGGGATGGAGCGCATCGCCTGCTGCAGGCCGGTGCAGGCTTCGGCCCGGGTGGCGAAGCGGCGCGACTCGCCGGCGACGTTGATGGACCACGGCCATGGGACGACGCGGCCGCTGCGCCGAATCCCGCTCTCCTGCAGGGCCACGGCGTAGAGCACGGTTGAAGGGATGCCGGCGCGCTGTGCGGCGAGCTGGTAGGCCGGCGGCGGAATCTCCTGGGCATGGACGGCGCCGACGTACAGGCCGATCATGAGCAGCAGCGCGCGCAGTCTCCACGAGACAGACACAACGATCAGGGCTGACGCTGCCATTGGCCGTTCACCTCACGCACGACCGCCGGCAGGTCGCCAGGCAGGCCCAGCGACAGCCAACGGCCGCCGTCGTGGTTGAGCGTGATGCTGCCGCTGCGCACCCGTGCCGGGTCGATCTGCGCACGTTTGGCCCAGTCGCGGATGCGCGCATCGTCCTGGCGGCTGCCGACCATGTACAAGTCGAGCTCGGCACCCGAGGTTTGCAGGCGCTGCACGAGCTGCCCGCAAGGCGCGCAGCCGTCTTTGACGAAAACGGCTGTGCGGCCACTGCCGCGCACGGCGCCTGCGCCGGGCTTGTCGTCAGGCAGGTTCACGCGCTGCATACCGGGGTTCAGGCGCAGCCAGGCCTCGTCATAGGCGCGCTGGTACGCGAGCAGCTTCTCGACGCGGCGCGCTTCGGCCTGCACCTGCAATTGCGCGTAGCGCCGCCGCTCTTCATCCGAGCGGGCCTCGACGCCCAGCGCGGAAAGCGGGTCCAGGTTGGGC
Source organism: Alicycliphilus sp. T452 (assembly GCF_054512775.1). Classification (NCBI taxonomy): domain Bacteria; kingdom Pseudomonadati; phylum Pseudomonadota; class Betaproteobacteria; order Burkholderiales; family Comamonadaceae; genus Alicycliphilus; species Alicycliphilus sp. T452. The sequence continues at coordinate 106,853 of NZ_JBTNEH010000008.1, read as the reverse complement.
GAATAGATGCCGAGCGGCCCCTCCATCAGTTCGCGGTAGCGGGCGAACTCGTCGTCGCGCAGGCCCCATTCCTTCGCCAGCCTTCCATCGCGGCTGTGCTCGATCTGGGTCTGGCTGGTGCGAGGCGGCTGGATGTTGGAAGCTTGCTGGCGCGTCTGCTGTGCAGCCGCCGGCAGGTGAAGCGCCGCGAGCAGCGACACGATGAGGATGGGGTGGCGTTTCATCGCATGGCCTCCTCAGGGAATCGCTAAGCGGCGGATCTGCTCGCCGGCCCGGAACACGGCGGTGTTCCCCTCGATGGCCTGCACGCGCCAGGGGCCGACGGTATCGCCCGGCAGCAGCACCTGAAGCTGGTCGGCGGTGAAAGCGCCGGTCGCTGGCGCAACGGACACGCTGCGCTGGCCGGCGCGCAGTTCGGCGCCTACCACGCGGAACGGCAGCGGGAGCGGCTCGGGCTTGGAAGCGGCGGGCCTGCTTGGCGATCGCGACTGCGCAGGCGTAGCGGCACGGGCTGTCGCCTGACGCGCCTTGATCTGCTCGACCTCCGCGCGCAGCGCCTGAAGATCGTCCGTGGCGGCGTGGCCGCTCAGGGTCTGCTCGACCTGCGCCATGCGGTCTTCCAGAGCCTGGCGGGTGTCTTGCAGTCCTGCCGCCGTCGCGGCCGCTGGCCGCTGCTGCATGCTCTCGGTCAGACCGGCCACCTGCGCTTCGAGGCGCTGCAGATCCGAATCGACCCGCTCCCGGTCGGCCAGGTCGTTCATCGCCTGAAAGCCCAGGAACACGAAAACGCTGAGGCAGGCCAGCCAAAGCCAGAGCAGGCTTTGCACGACCACGGCGGCAGTCGTGCGCCGGGAAGATTGTGGGGCGGTGTTCATGGCTGGCCTCCCGCGAGAGGGAAGCTCTGCACCGTCTCGGCGGCAAACGGTTCGGCACCTGGTGCGACCCTGGCGTCGCCTGCGCCCCCCTCGAAGCAGACTTGGCGCGTGCGGTCATCCGCGTGCAGTTCCCAGGCCGGCCCGGCCAGGATCAGCAGTGCATCGCGCAGGCTCATGGGGCCCAGATGCAGGTGCGCGGCCGGCAGCGGCAGCGCGTACAACTCGATCACGGCATGCGTCGTCTCGCAAAGCTGGTAGCCGCTGCGTTTGAGCACATGCCGCAGCCCGTCACCGACCGTGGTGCGGGCGTCCTCCGGCATGGAGACATCGACGGTCTGCAACAGCAGGTCGCGCTGTGCCGCCATCGGTGCCAGCTCGACGAGGGTGTAGCGGCCATAGCGGACGACCGGAATGAATTGGGGCGCCTCAGGCTCGAGTACGGGCGCGGCTGCCTCGATGGCGTCGGGCGTGAGCGGCGCGGTGGTGGTCGCGCAGCCGCTGGCCAGGGCTGCGGCCAGCAGGCCGGCACCGACCAGACGCCGGGATACATGGATTGCGAGCATGGCATCGACTCTTCTGTTGCGATGCCGATACCTTGGCTGCGCAGTGCTGTGCGGTCAGCCAGGAATGAGAACTGGGGGCTGCCCGCTTTTAGCGAGGCTGGGTAGTGCTTATCCGCGCATAGTTATGAAAATATTTCGCGTTATAGGACAATAAATGGTACATTGCGCGAATTAATTGCAATCTATCGTCCTGACCATGCCCCAACATCTTTCGGATGTCCTGGACGCCTGCGAGCGCATGGGCAAGCTAAACATCCGCACTGGCGACCTGCGCGCCAGGTTGGCCGATGCCAGCCCCGAGGCACTGCGCAAGGCGCTGTATCGCCAGCAGCGGGCTGGGCGATTGGTGCGCCTGTCCCGCGGTTCGGATCATTGGCTGATCGTACCGTTGCAGTACGCGGCGACCGGAAGCCCACCCCTGGAGACATGGCTCGACGCCTACCTGCGCAAGACCCTGAAAACGCCGTATTACGTCGGACTGCTCAGTGCAGCCGAGGCCTACGGCGCCTCCCCGTATGCCGTCATGGTCACGCAGGTGATGGTGGAAACCAAGCGCCGTCCGATCACCGTCGGTCGACATGAACTCGTCTTTCACACCTGCGCACGCATCGAAGCGATGCCGACCCGATGGCACGACAGCGCCGATGGCCGCTTCAGGGTCAGTACGCCCGAGCTGACCGTGCTGGACCTGATCCAACGCGACAGCACGCTTGGCGGCATGAGCCGGGTGCGGGAAGTTCTGAGCGCGCTCTGGCCCCATTGCGAGCAAGAAGGTCTGACTCAGGCGCTGGACGCCATGCAGAGCGTGCCGGTGGCACAAAGGCTCGGCGCGCTGTTGGCGCTCGACGAACAGGCCAGCCTGCTGGCGCCGCTGTCGAATTGGCTGCGGGACAGGCCGATGCGGCTGATCGCGCTCGAAGGCGCGCTGCCCCAGCGTGGCGAACGCGCCGACAACACTAACGCGGATTTCAAGGTCTGGGTTCCGCCCCAGCAAGGAGCCAACACATGATGCAGCAAACCCACCTGACGGCATGGCAGGCCCATGCGCCCTGGCCCAAACGCAGCCAGATCGAGCAGGACCTGCGGCTGTCGCGCGGCGTGGCGGCGATCTTCGGCGACGAGGTGCTACGCGAACACCTGGCGATGCGCGGCGGCACGGTACTGCACAAGGCGCATCTGGCGCCGGCGGCGAGGTATTCGGAGGACATCGACCTGGTGCTGGTCAAGTCGATGGACACCGACACGCTGGACGGCCACCTGCGCCGGGTGCTGACGCCCGTGCTGGGGCGGCCCAGCGATTCGCTGATTGCCGATGCGTGGCTCGCGATCCGCAACGTGCTGCGGCCCTCGAAAATCCTGCGCACCGCCTACAAGTTCATCCCACTGGGCCTGCAGCGCGAGGAAACCATCAAGGTCGAAGTCAACCTCAACGAAAGCGCCTCGCTCTATCCCCTGGTCGATGTGGCGCTGGACGTGCTCGACGAAGACGGCGACCGCATGCAGGCCACGGCGCGCTCTTACGACATCAACGAGATGCTGGGGACCAAGACGCGCGCCCTGATGCAGCGTGAGCAAGGCCGCGACCTGTTCGACCTGGTGCATGCCTGGCAACTCGGCGAAGCCGGCAGCACACCGTATGCGGTCGATGGCGCTAAGACGATGCAGGCCTTCGTCTGGTATCTGGAGCAGGAAGGCACCCACTTCAGTGCGCAAGAGGCCAACGCGCACCTCGACGTGCGCCTGGGCAAGGCAGGCTTTCGCCGCGATATGGACACGCTGCTGCGGCCTGGTCTGCCGGCCTTCGACGTGGATCGGGCGGGCGAGATTGTGCGCGAGGCGTATTTCCGGCATCTGCCGTAATCTTACTGTGTCATAAGTTTCATAGTTCGATCTTCTCGACTTCGTGCAGGAGAATCGATGAATGCAGCCGAGCGCTTTGATCTCTACCTTGCACACCTGAGCGAAGGTGAGCCTGGGGCCTTCGGCCCTCTTTTTACTACGCTGACGGTTCTCAGATCGCCGCTTGATTGACGCGCCGGCTCAAGGCTTCGGCATTTTCCTTGCGCTCGCTGTAGCGGTCCACCAGGTACGGCGCCGCATCGCGCGTGAGCAGCGTGAACTTCATCAACTCTTCCATCACATCCACGATACGGTCGTAATAGGCCGAGGGCTTCATGCGTCCTGCTTCATCGAACTCCTGGTACGCCTTGGCGACCGAAGACTGGTTGGGGACGGTCAGCATCCGCATCCAGCGGCCCAACACGCGCATCTGGTTGACGGCGTTGAAGGACTGCGAGCCCCCCGACACCTGCATCACCGCCAGCGTCTTGCCCTGAGTCGGACGCACCGCGCCGACCGACAGTGGAATCCAGTCGATCTGGGTCTTCATCAAGCCGGTCATGGCGCCGTGGCGCTCGGGCGAACTCCATACCATGCTTTCGGCCCATTGCACCAGCTCGTGCAGTTCCCTGACCTTCGGGTGATCGTGAGGCGCATCGTCCACCAGCGGCAGGCCCGAGGGGTTGAACATCCGTGTCTCACCGCCGAGCGCACGCAGGATGCGCGCCGCTTCTTCGGCCGCCAGACGGCTGAACGAGCGTTCGCGCAGCGAGCCGTAAAGCAGCAGGAAGCGGGGCGCGTGCGTGGCACGTTCGGGCGCCAGCAGCCGCTGGGCATCGGGTTGCTGGAACAGCGCGGTGTCGAGATTGGGCAGGTCGATTCTGGATTCAGACACGGTGGCCTTCCGCATTCACCACGGCTTCGCCGTCTTCCTTGTTGAACGCGCCGCGCTGGGGTTGCGGCAGGATGTCCAGCACCGTTTCCGAAGGTCGGCACAGGCGCGTGCCCAGCGGCGTGACCACGATGGGCCGGTTGATGAGGATGGGATGCTGGAGCATGAAGCCGATCAACTGCTCGTCGCGCAACGAAGGATCATCCAGGCCGAGTTCGGCGTAGGGCGTGCCTTTCTCGCGCAGCACAGAGCGTACTGGTACGCCCATCGCAGCGATCAGTGCTATTAGCGTCTCTCGGTCGGGTGGCGTCTTCAGGTACTCGATGACCGTCGGCTCCTCGCCGCTGTTGCGGATCAAGGCGAGTACGTTGCGCGACGTCCCGCAGGCGGGGTTGTGATAGATGGTGATAGGGCTCATGACATTGCCTCGGTTCAGGGGTTCGTGGGATTCGTAGGGTTGGCGGAATACATGCGGGTTCCTGTGAACCGCCACCGGCGGCCCAGCCACAAGGCGACATGTACCAGCCCGATGAGCACCGGCACTTCCACCAGCGGCCCGATCACCGTGGCGAAGGCGACCGGCGAGGCCAGGCCGAACGACGCGATGGCCACGGCGATGGCCAGCTCGAAGTTGTTGCCTGCGGCGGTGAAGGCGATGGCGGTGGTGCGCGGATAGTCGGCCTGGATCAGCCGGCCCATGAAGAAACTGATGAGGAACTGGATCACGAAGTAGAGCGCCAGCGGCACGGCGATCTTCAGCGCGTCCAGCGGCAGGCGCACCACGTCGGCACCCTTGAGGCTGAACATGGCCACGATGGTGAACAGCAGCGCCGCCAGCGTGATGGGACTGATCCGCGGCAGGAAGGCACGCTCGTACCAGTCCTCGCCCTTGCGCCGAATCAGCGTGCGCCGGGTAAGGAAGCCGGCCAGGAACGGAATGCCCAGGTAGATCAGCACTGCCTCGGTGATCGTCCAGAAGCCGACGTCGATGACGCTGCCTTGCAGGCCGAACAGTGGTGGTAGCACCGACAGGAAGAACCAGGCGTAGGTCGAGAAGAACAGGATCTGGAAGATCGAATTGAAGGCGACCAGCCCCGCGACATACTGGTTGTCGCCACGCGCCAACTGGTTCCACACCAGCACCATGGCGATACAGCGCGCCAGTCCGATCAGGATCAGGCCGGTCATGTATTCCGGCTGGTCTCGCAGGAAAATCACCGCCAGCACGAACATCAGCACCGGCCCGATGATCCAGTTCTGCACCAGCGATAGCAGCAGCACGCGCCGGTCGGCGAAGACCTCGTGCAGCGTCTCGTAGCGCACCTTGGCCAGCGGCGGGTACATCATCAAGATCAGGCCGATGGCGATCGGGACGTTGGTCGTGCCGATCGAGAGCGCATTCAGCGTATCGGGCAAACCGTCGAAGAGCGTGCCCAGGGCGACGCCGAGCGCCATCGCGGCGAAAATCCAGACGGTGAGGTAGCGATCCAGGAAGGACAAGCGTGAGGGAGGATTCGGCATCGAATGTCCGTTTTGGGGGCTATCTAGATTCATGAGGTTTTCCAGTTCGCCAAAGCCCGCAGACGCTCCACCCCCACCGGCTCCTCGGTCAGAAGAGGCACGACGGCATGGCGTCGGGCATGCCGCGTGGACACGGCGTCGATTTCCTGCAGCTCGTTGCGCGCGCGCTGGCGCAGCAGCGGGGAATGTGGGTGCGCGGCTGCCACACTGTTGTTGACGACCCAGGCCCAAGGCTCGATACCCGCGCGGCGCAGGTCGTCTTGCAGGTTGGCAGCTTCCAGCACGGGCGTGGTTTCGGCCAGGATGACGATGAGCACCTTGGTCTGCTTCGGGTCTTGCAACTGCATCATCGGCGTCGTGAAGTGAACGCCCGTCTCACCCATCTGCCGGGCGATGTCGCGGTGGTAGGCGCCGGTGGCGTCGAGCAGCAGCAAGGTGTGACCGGTGGGCGCGGTGTCCATCACCACGAACTTCCTGCCCCCTTCGCGGATGGCGCGGGAGAACGCCTGGAACACCGCGATTTCCTCGGTGCAGGGCGAGCGCAGGTCTTCTTCCAGCAGCGCGCGGCCTTCGGCATCGAGCTGCGCGCCCTTGGTGTCCATCACATGCTGGCGATAGTGCGCCGTGGCCTCCTGCGGGTCGATGCGGCTGAGTGCCAGATTGGGAAGGGAGCCTTCCAGCGTATCGGCCAGATGCGCGGCCGGGTCGGAGGTGGTCAGGTGGACGGGCAGCCCCCGGCTGGCCAACTCTACAGCGATGGCGGCAGCCAGCGTGGTCTTGCCCACGCCGCCCTTGCCCATCACCATGACCAGCCCGTGTCCATCGACGGCGATCTCATCGACCAGGGTGGACAAGTCTGGCGCATTGATCCGGGTAGGCAGCTCAATGGCATCGGCGCCATGCGTGGCGTCGGTATCAACCAGCAGGTGGCGCAGGGCATCGAGGCCCACGAGGTTGAACGGCTTGAGCGCGATCTGATCCCGAGGCAACGCCTGGAGCGCCTGCGGAATGGCGACAAGTGTGGCCTGCTCTCTTTTGTAGATGGCGGTGGCCAGGGCATCGTTTTCAGCCTCGCCGGCGGGGAAGACGCCGTTGATGACTAGGTGTTGCTGCGACAAGCCGATGGCGGCCAGCTCTTCATGGGTGCGTGCCGCCTCGCGCAGTGTGGGGCGCTGCGCACGGGCCACCAGCACCAGGCGGGTGCGCAAGGGATCGGCCAACGCCTCTACCGCAGCCTTGTACTGGCTGCGCTGCTTTTCCAGCCCCGCCAAAGGGCCAAGGCACGACGCATCGCCCTTGTCCGCTTCGAGAAAGCCGCTCCATGTGCCCGGCAGTTGCAGCAGGCGGATGGTGTGGCCGGTAGGCGCCGTGTCGAAAATGATGTGTTCGTAGTCCTGCGTCAACGCCGCATCGGTCAGCAGCGCCGTGAACTCGTCGAAGGCGGCGATTTCCGTGGTGCAGGCGCCCGACAGGGATTCTTCGATGCCGCGCACCACGTCGTCGGGCAGCACGCCCCGCACCGGCCCGGCGATCCGTTCACGGTAGGCCTGTGCCGCAGCCTGCGGGTCAATTTCCAGCGCCCACAGGTTCGGTACGGCAGGAATCGCCGTGATGCGGTTGCCAATCGTCTCGCCGAACACCTGCCCCACGTTGGAAGCCGGGTCGGTGCTGACGAGCAGCACGCGCTTGCCCTGGGCCGCCAGTTGCACGGCCGTTGCGCAGGCGATGGAGGTCTTGCCGACGCCCCCTTTGCCAGTGAAGAAAAGAAACCGGGGCGGTTCGGTCAGAAAGTGCATGTAATCCCCTTGTTCAGCAGCAGCGGCTATCAGGGCCAGAGCAGCAAGCGCCTTGGGCTGGGGCGGCTTCGGGTGCCTTGATGCCAGCCCAGCGGGTCAATTCGCTGCGCTTGGGATAGCGGCCGGCCAAGGCCACCTCGCCATCGACCAGAACCAGGGGCAGCGCCTCTTGGCCCGAGCGTTCCAGAAAGCCCTTCACGGTTCACTCTTGGCCGATGTTTCGCAACTCGCGTTGCAGCGACATGGCGTCCAGGCGTTGCAGTGGCAGCGAGAGAAACAGCTCGATGCGGCGGCGCAAGGTCAGCGCGGCATCCTTGAACGCCTTGAGCCGTTGTTCTTCTGTGCCTTCGACGGCTGCCGGATCGGGCACGCCCCAATGCGCCGACACCGGCTGGCCCGGCCAAAGCGGGCAGACTTCGCCAGCGGCGTTGTCGCAGACGGTGAAAATGAAATCGAATACTGGCGCGCCTGGCGCCACAAACTCATCCCAGCTCTTGCTGCGATAACCGGTCGCCGGCATATGCAGCCGCTCCAGCGTGGCGAGCGCCAGTGGGTGGACTTCCCCCTTGGGATGGCTGCCTGCCGAGTAGACCCGAAAGCGCCCCTGGCCCAGCTCGTTGAGGATGCCTTCAGCGAGGATGGAGCGGGCGGAATTGCCCGTGCAGATGAACAGTGCGTTGTATGTGGCCTCTGTGGTCATGGCGTGCTTTCAGCAGGAGGGACAGGTGGAAGGAGATTCAGTGACTTCGCATGCACCGCCCTGGCAGCAGTGTTCGGTCATGTAGCCGAGCAGGCTGTTCATCTGCGCGAAGTCGGCGCGGTAGATCAGGTGGCGCCCTTGCTGCTCGACGGTGACGAGGCCGGCGTGAGCCAATTCCTTTAGATGGAAGGACAGGGAGTTGCGGGCGACGTCGAGCTGGTCGGCCAGTACGCTGGGCGTCAACCCCTCGGGGCCGACGACGACCAGGGCGCGGAAGACGCGCAGACGCTGGGTGTGGGCCAAGGCACCGAGGGCGGAAACAGCTTGATCTTCATTCATGATTCTATAATACAACATTTATCGAATTAAAAGTAAATGCCCATCCGAAAAGCCGCAGCCCCGCCCACGAAGAACGCGGACGGGGCTGCAAGGTGGGAAGAACAGAAAGCCGGCGGCGCTAGGCCGGCGATGGCGTGGGGATCAGGCGGTGACCAATTGCCGGGCCAGTGCGACCTCGACGGAATCACCGTCCTGGTTCAGGACATCGAGCCCGGATTCGGGCACGTCGCCCGAGGTGGACTGCGAGACCATGATCTTCTTGGCCATCAGCTCCAGGCAGGTCATCTGCGAAGTAGCCGCGTAGCCGAGATAGATCACGCGCACCGGCTGTTTCTGCCCGATGCGCCAGGAGCGGCGTGCCGCCTGTTGGAGCGAGTACACGTTGTAGCCACTTTGCATGAACACAATCGTCGGGAACTCCAACAGATCCAGTCCCGTCTTGACCAACTCGGGATTGGTGATGAGCACGTCGATGCCACGGTCCAGTTGCTCGGCAATCCAGTCCTCGCGGCGGCTGGCATCCACGCTTGCGCGCAGCACCGCCACCCGAAAACCTTCCTGCTCCAGCAGTACCTTCAGGCGCGACGTGGTGTCGCGCGTGCCGGTATAGACCGTGTAGGCCAGGACCTTGCGCCCCTGTGCCTTCTCTGCCTTGCAGATGTCGATCAGTTCACGCTCCTTGGGGCTGATCTCGAACTCATTGAACTGAGCCGGGACGAACGCCAAGGTGTTGCGCGTGCGCGGATGCACCACGGTCTCCGACCGGAAGCAGCAATCCGGCCAGGCCAGCAGCACGTTGAGGACCACGCCCAGCAGCGTCGTGTCGCGTCGCGCCAGAGCCTGTTTCAGCTCCGCGGTCAGCCGACCCGCCAGATCGCGGTAGGCCGCGGCTTGCGCCGTGTCCATCGCGACTTCGCGGAACTCTTCGTCATACGGCGGCAGGACGTTGCCACCGATGTCCTTGAGCTTGAGGAAGATCGTGAACGGCAGGATGCAGCGCAGGACACCCTTGGGGCCAAAGCCCGGAGCCTTGACCGTGCGCACCGATACTTTGGTGCCCTTGGCCGTCTTGTGCGCCGGGCCGGTGCTCTCGGAATAGATGTCCTTCAGGACACCGTGATCACGCATGAACGCCATCGCCGCCGAGGTCATACTGCCGCTCGTGGTCGGGCGGTAGCCGTCTTCGATCATCCGTCCAGGCAGTGCCCGGAACAGCAGGTAGAACAGATCATCGCCGTAGCCGCCCATCAGCGTGCCGGTCAGCAGCAAGGTCTTGCGAGCCTTCGCCGCCAGCACGCCCATGGCCTGGCCCTGGGCACTGCCACCGTTCTTGTACTCGTGCGCCTCGTCGGCGATAAGCAGGTCGAACGTGCCTTGCGGCAGGTATCTCTTGATGAATTCCGAGGGTTGGTAGCCGCCCTCGCCAAAGCCGAACTCCATGTTGGCCATCGCACGTTCCATGCGCGTGGCCTGACGGTCGGAAAACACCAGTTCGCCGTTACTGTCCATGAGGTTGATGAACTCATGGATGTTGTCGCCCAGCATCGAGGCCAGGAAGCCGTCACCGAACTTCTGCATCAGCTTCTGCGCTGTGACTTCCCCGATGGTCGGGATGCGCTTCAAGGCTTTGAGGACGACCGAAGACTGGTCACTGCCGGACAGACTACGCGGGCGGATCAGCGTCCACAGGGGTGCGGCGCAATGGCTGCACTTCCTGCGTGACTCCTCGGCTTCGAGCGCGACCGGGTTGACCGGTTCGCCGTCGAGGTCGGTGATGACCGTGCCGCAGTCTGGGCACGCTGCCACGTCGCCGTGGCGGGTGCGCCGCGTGGTGAAGACAGGCTTCCAATGGAACCCCATCCGCATCCGCACGCGGCCCAGGACAAAGAACTCCTGGCCCGTGGGCTGCACACCCAACTGCTCGCGCAGCTTGATGAGCTTGACCAAGGTGTCCGGGCCGTTGAGGACCCAGACCTTGGCGCCCGCCACCGTCTCCTGGATCTCGCGCCGCCATTTGTAGACCAGGTGGGGTGGCGAAAGCACCAGGGTGCGGCGGTAGCCTTCGGCGTTGAGCACGGCAGCCGTGGCGATGCCGACGGTCGTCTTGCCGCAACCCATTTCGCCATTGACGATCGCAGCGCGTTCGCCTTGATCGACCAGCAGCTCGGCGGCGGCATGAACAACTTCGGCCTGGGCCTGGAACAGCTTGCGCTTGAGGCTGGCGACGATGAGTTGCCGGTGCGCCTGGGGCTGGCCGGTATAGACCGGCGGGTTGGCGCGGTTCAGCGAATCGAGCAATTCGTCGCCGAACTCGCCGACGAAATCCTGAAGGCTCAGGGTCAGAGGGGAAGATTCCGCGTCGAGCAGCTCGCCCTGTACGGGCGTGGTATCGGCGGCGGTGGTATCGAGATCGAGGGACATGGTGATGCTCCAAAGTAGTGGGACATGCACCACCCCCAGAGGGGCGATGACATGCCCCGTGGTGGGAGAAAGGAATGACACGCGGCGGCAAATGGCCGTCGTGCGTGGTGTGGATCAGTACTCGCTGGGCAGCAGCAGCGTGGTGACGCTGCGATCCCATTCGGTGATGATCCAAAGCTTCAGGCCGAGTGTGACCTTGTAGGAAGAAAACAGACGATCCTCGCCGGACTTCAGCGCGGCATCGTTCTGCCGCTTGTCACTGTCGTCGAGGTCGCCCCAGTCGCCGCTGAGGTGGCGGCGCAGGAACGGAATCGGGTTGAGCCGACCCTGTTCGACCAGGGCGTCAACCCCGCAGGTCATGACCACCTGGCCGGGCGTGAAACGCAGGCTCGATGTCTGGTTGATAGAAAGTACTTGGGCTGCCATGGAAGGCTCCTTGAGATGGAAGGGCCACGGCACCCCATCGGGGCGGCTGGACCCTGTGGGTGGAAGAAGGCGACGGCGAACCGTCGGCGGAAGAAACGCAATCAACGGATGGTCAACACCTCGCCCCGTGTCACGGAGTCAGGCGTCATGTCCCATGCGCGGATGACGGGAACGAACCGGTCGGTAAGGATGCGGGTCTCGGCGATGGAGCCGTCGTCGCGCTCGGTGAACTCCTTCTGCAGGGATTTCTCCTTGTGGGTGTCCCCTTTGACGACGAGCAGGCGCCCGGTCTTGGAACGCACAACCCCCGAGATCGCGCCCGCGGCCAAGGCCAAGGCGAGATGCCAGTGGGACAAGGCCCGCGCCGGTGGACGCAACGACTGCTGCGCGGCCCCCAGGTGCGTGTCCAGCGACGGCCAGAGGCCTTGCAGCCGGCCGACCTCGTCGGCGAACTGCTCGGGCTCCATCGTCACGCGGAAAAAATGCTCCGGCTCGGCCGGACTGGCGGGGACGATGTACGGCAGGAACGGCCAATCGCTCGGCAGTTCCTCGGCTTCAGCGTCGCCTTGCCCGATCTGCAACAGCAGCGCGCGCGTGGCTTTGACCGAATCCACAGCCTGGTCGCGCTGGCGCACCCTCCGACCGAAGATCACCACTTGCTTGAACTGCGTTTCCACCGCTCGGTAGATGCGCAGATCGGTGTAGTGGCGCGTCAGCCAGCCGACCAGGTCCGCGTCGAGCACGTAACCGGGAACGATGAAGACCAGCACGCCGCCGTATTGCAGCAACGGCAGGGTGCGCTGATAGAACAGCTTTTCGAGGCGGGCACGGCCCTGGCCCTGGTAGCCGATGTTGCCGTTGACGTCCTTGGACAGGTCGCCATACGGCGGGTTGAGCCAGAGCAGCCCGAACGACTGCTTGGAGATCATCGTGTCCATCAGGTCCGCGTGCAGGCAGTGATCGACCAGTCCACGGGCATGGCGTGCCCGTTCCACATCGAACTCGACAGCGAACGCCTTGGCCTGCTCGCGCCCGAGGGCGTGGGCGGCTTCGGCGATCGCCACGCCTTCGCCGGCGCAGGGATCAAGGATGCACATCGGCCCATTGGATTCAGGCGCACTGGACATCAGTGCATTGAGGGCTCTTTCAAGCGTGGGTTCGTCGGTCGGGAAGTACCCGTTTTTCACGAAATTGCGGGCGAGCCGCGGGAACATGAGGGCCATGGAAGTCTCCTGGTTGGCGGGGATGAATGACGGAAGCACGCCAAGGCATGCCTCCGCGGGTGGGTCAAACCGCTACCGCTACCGGCGTCCAGATCTTGGCCGGATAGGGATAGGCGGTGAGCACGTCACTGCGGATCAGGGAACCCAGCGCCAGGGTCAACGCCGGCACGTCGATGGCAAGCCGATGGCCTTCCAGCTGCCCGAGGGCGAACGGAAGGCGGGCCAGCATTTCGCGCGTTTGCAGCAGTTCCAGCACGGTCTCGCGCCAGTGGTCGAGCAGCGGCAACGGGCAGGTGTCCCGCACCAGCATCCACAGGCGGTCAAGCCGGTGGGCGCTGCCCTGTGGCAGCAATGCCAGTGCGCTGGCGTTGGCCTTGTCGGGCCTGACGCAGCGCCGGTCGAACAGCCACACGTTGGACAGCGAACCAAACAGCGTTCGCCGGTAGGCGCGCGTGATGCGCTTTTCCAGGCGATCGACGTTGCCGATGAACACCGGGACGCTGCCGCCCTGATCGGTGATGACGTGGAACTGCTCCAGTCCCTGCTCGTCGCGCCCGAGGGTCAGGCGAGCAAGGAACTGCTGGACGGCGGTGTCGCGCGCCCAGATGGACAGGAAGATCAGGTTGCCCTGGTCATCGCCGACGCAAGCGTCGGCCATCACGTCCGGGCATTCGTCGATACGGTACAGCGTGGAGGAAGAAGTGTTGGCGGGCATGGTGGTGTCCTCGGATGAACGGGAGCAGCACCGCCCCTCGGGCATGTACTGCCCCAGGGGGTGGAAGAAAACCGCTCAGTCCGGCTCGAACTGCCGGGTGTGCGGGTTGAAGTGAAGCGCTTCGTCTGCCGAGGTGATCGGCGTGAAGCCGTCCAGGTAGAGGTTGTTGAGGTACTGTTCGCGGTAGGTCAGCGCCTGCCGTGCCTGTTCCTCGGTGAGGCCGTTGCTGATGAAGTACTCCAGCATCTCCTCGCCGGAGGACACTTCGTTGTTGGACAAACTTCCTTCAACGAGTGCCAGTAGCGAGGGTGAGAGCGCAGCCAGGATGGGGTCCATGTCGGTTCCTCCTGGTTCAGACCATCAGCATCGCGGCGGGAGCCGTGACAGCCGTGGGTGTGCGCCGCCGTGCGTGGTAGGCGCGAACGCCTGCACGCCATTCGGCGGACTGCTCCGGTGCGAGGTCCAGATAGGACAGCGGGCACGAGTAGTAGTACGGGTGCATGGACTCTTCCAGCGGCTTGTAGCCCCACTGGTTGCCGCTGCGCTCAAGCAGATCGCAGCGGATGTAGCGCAGGGACTGGCCCGGCGCGAGATTACAATGCACACCCTCGACCTTGGCGATCATTTCGACCACGGACCACAGCACGTTGCCGCGTAATGCGCGAGCGATGACCTTCGCGCTGATGCGCTCGGTCTCCTGCGGTGCGATCAGTTCTGCGATCAGTTCAGACCGCGATTGATGGGAGAAATACCAGCCCATGAGAGGCCTCCTGGGAAAGTTGAGTCGGAGGCCCCCCATAGGGGGAGAACCCCGACGGGTGGTGAAAAGCCGCGCAAGCGGCGATGACGTGTGTCGGACCTCAGTAGTCCGAATCGCAACCAGCCGGGCAATAACCCAGCTCGATTCCGTGCGAGCAATAGCCGTGTTCAGCGTTCCAGTCCTGGGTTTCCTGCCTTTCGGCCGGTGTGGCGTAGTCCCATTCCTGTGCGATCTGCAGGGCCTGTGCGCGCTGCTCTTCGGGCAATCGACCAACTTGCGCGTCGATCGCCGAACTGAAGCGTTCTACGTAGTAGTCGTGAGACAGTTCGCAACCCTTGGTGGCTTGTGCGGCTGCCGTCTCGCAGAGAGCCCGCCACGCGGATTCATCCAGCGCAGAACGAGGTGTATCGCAAGCGATGGTGGACATGATGGAGACCTCCAGAAAGGTGCCGGGGCCTCCCCCGCATGGGGAAGGAACCCCGGCGGTTGGATGAAGAACACCGCGGATGCGGCGTTCGCGATCACGCAGATTGCAGTTCGGCCTGGCGGCTCCACTCCTGCGTCTTGAAGTCCAGCGCGTAGCCCATTTCGCCCAGACGGGCGATCTGCGCGCGCAGGGTGCGGCGGTCGATGGTCGAGTCCAGCTTCACGGACTCGCCCAGCGGCCACAGGATGCCGAACAGCGCGGCGTTGCCATCTTCGGTGCTGCCGGAGGCAGCGGTCGCAGCGGGCGGCGGCGCATCCACACCGAACGGCGTGGTATCGACCAACGGGTCTGCCGAGGCCTGCACAGGGGCAGGTTTGGCGGGCCTGGATGCCTTGGTGGGTTTGGCCGGCGTTGCCGCAGGCTGTGTGCCCAGCTCTTCATCGAGCGGATCGACGTCCGGGACGGCGAAGCTGCGAGCTTCGTCCCGGCTCAGTTTGTCGATGCCCGAGAGCGTCATCCCGTCCAGGCTGGCGCGGATCTCGAACCGCATGCCGCCGCCGACCGGGTAGGACTTCGGGAAGATGTAGCGGATGATGAATTCCCCGTCGTACTTGCCTTCGGGGTACTGTTCCAGCTCCGGGTCCTTGACCTCGAACACACCGAGGTGCGTGGTGAGGCGGCCGACCGTGAACGGGCCGTTGCGACCGCGGATGGTGCGCAGCGTGAGCTGGCCCGGGACAACGATGGGCGCGACCGATTTCACGGGCGCCGATGTGACTGCCATGATGGTTCTCCTTGTGAATGGGAGGAACGGCAAGGCCCCGTGAGGGGCCATGCCGGATCAGAACGAAGCAGCCAATGCCGGCTCCTGCTCTTCGACTTCACCTTCCGGCTCGCGCTCGGCGGGCTCGTCAGGCTGCCCGGCAGCGGGGTCGGCGGCGTCCTCGGCTTCGGGCGCGGGCGCGTCCTGGGCCGGCGACGCCTCGGCTTGCGCCTGGCTCGTCGGATAAACCTGGGTGCCGTCGATCTTGATCAAACTGATGTGGATCAGCGTCGATTCCAGGCTCGCTCCCGGTTCCCCGGCGCGCTCGCCCTTGGTGCGGATGTACGGATCGACCTTCATGTCGTTCAACCTGAAGCCGATCAGCACCTTGCGGTCCCCTTCGATGGCCTGGACGCACCGGCGAACCAGGTGCTCGGCCTCGGGGGTGGCGACGATGGTGTCGAAGTACCGATATTCCGGCTCACCGACAGGCCCGGTCAGTGCGGCGACCGTGCATGCGAGGAACGCATCACCGTCCGGGGGACTGACGTCCTTCGGGCGGCTGAGGTAGCCGATGCCACGGGTGATCAACTCGTGCTGCTTGGTTGAAGCCAGTTCGGCCCGGTCGATCAGCTCGGCCTTGAGCAGTCGCGCCTTGAGGCTGGCGGCCGGCTTGCCGGCGTGCTCGCCTTTGTCACGGATGTACGCATCGCCCCAGAGGTCGCCGAGGCGGAAGCGCACCAGCGGGCGCTGCTTGGGATCGTCAACGCCGATGTAACGCTCGACCAGCTTCTTGGCCTCGGCACCCGAGACCTTGACGTCGAAGTAGCGGTAGCTGGGGTCCCTGGCGGGGCCGACCAGCGCAGCGATGGTGCATGCCAGGAAAGGCTGCGCACGGCGGCCGCCTCTGACGGGCACTTCACGGACACGCTGGACGTAGCCGATGCCCGAGGTGTGGAGGTCGAAATACGATTTCTCGTTGGACGTGTTCATGGTGAATCTCCATAGGGAAGAAGCGGAGACACACCGGCCCACGCATGCGGGGAAAGGTGCGTAACCCCGCGATGGGTTGAAAAGGCAGAAGCATCCACCACCGGAAAGTCCGGTGGCCGCTCGCAGATGGATGCTGTGCGAGCTGGGTGATCAACGCGGTGGAACCGCGCCGTAGCCTTGAAGATCGTGGCTACCTGGGATGCTGCTGACGGCTGTCAGCGAGGCATGGGGGCAGCATGGGCGGCTCTTGCGCGCAAGGCTGCAATGAATCGGCATTCGGGCGCTTCCGTTTTTCCATGGAGCCTGGTGCCTCCCACAGGCACTTTGGCCTCTACATACAGATCAGTCGCCGCAGAAGAAGGCGATCGACTCTTCGGCGGGATCGAACAGGTCGCGCTGGTCAGCGGCGAAGCGCGCCAATTCGGCGTAGCTGGGGCCATCGGCGCGGAACCGGGCACCGCTGGGCTTGCTCGCCAGGTTCAGGGATTCCATGCGAATCCACCACACGGCGGCCTCGGGCCGGGCCTTGATGAGGGCCAGGCGCTGCCCGCGCGGTTTCAGGAAACACAGGTCGCAGTTCCCTTCAAGCGTGCGCCCGTTGACCGTGATCAGGTCGAGGTCGAATGGTTGCGCCCGCCAGAAGGCGCCCACGTCGCGCACGGTGACGCCAGCGGCCGCCAGCGGCATGCACATCGTCTCGTGGGTCGATTCGGTGGAATGGCCGCGCGCGCGAATCTTGGCGACGCGTCGCTGCTCGTCGGCGCGGATGCCGATCATCTGGTCCCAGTCCGTCCAGCCCAGGTGCCGCAGGAAGCGGTGCATCGGGCGAATCTTCAGGCTGGTGGTGCAGCCTCGCGCGACGGGATTGGGTAAATACTGGCGCTTGCGGATCAGCGCCTCGAACGGCTCGCCCTGGCGGCTGGCACGGTCGAAGTTGGTCAGTATGAAGCCCGGTTCCGTGGGCAGGTATTCCAGCCAGTGGATCGGCACCTGCCAGTGCTCGGCGCAGTCGCGCACGAAGCGCAAGGTCGCTTCCACTTCCTTGCCGGTATTGGCGAAGCAGACCACGGTGTCGGCAGGCAGGCCGCCATTGGCCTGCAGCACGCGCCAGAGCATGTAGGCGCTAGTGCGGCCACCCGAAAAGCTGATGCAGGTGGGTTGGGTGATCTTGAACGGGTCGTGCATGCGGTCGTCTCCGTGGGCATGTCGGCGGTGGACCGACGAGGCAGGCCATGGCGGCTGGAGACGAACGCGTACGCGGCACTGGCTCCGGTACAAAGAAAAGGATGCTCCCGGTGCGGGGGCTGTGAGGGCCGTGTGGCGATTGCTGCGCTATGCGGGCGGAACCACCTCCAACGACAGGTGCGTGGCGGTGGCGGACAGCATCAGGTCGGTGCCGTGCAGAATGCGTGAGAAGACGCCTTCCTTCGGGTCGAAGAACTCGCCGAAGTCGTCGCCGCCAAGTTCGGCGCGCGCCAGTTCCCACCAGTCATAGAACGGATCGGTATCCGGGTTGCAGCCAACGGCATAGGCCAACAGCTTCACCCGACCGTCCGGGCGGCGCTCCCCGCGCTCGGCGAGGAAGTACACACCCGGGTCTTTGGCGAGAATGACGCGGCCCTGGTTGGTGATCGCCTCGACCAGCACGGGGCGCAGGTCGGAGCCTTTGAATCGCAGGGGCATGGTTGAAATCTCCTGTGCGGAAAGGAAAAGAAAAGGCCCTCCACCCGAATGGATGGAAGGCCCGTGGGGCATGTGGCCGGTGGGCTGCGGTTTCAGCCGTAGTGCCGCCGGGCCTCCTGCCATGGAACGAAGCGCGCATCACCGCCAGTTGAGATCGGAAGCTGTGTGCTCCCGGTCTCTTCCGCCGAGAAGCGCGTCGCCTGATCGAACGGAACCCAGCCGAACTCGTTGGACCAGAAGCCAGCGCTGTTGCCGGTTGCCGACTCGTTGGGTGAATAAACCACCCAGCAGTCGCTCACCTTGGACGTCATGTCAGCACTGCCTGGCGCCGCCGGGCCGCTTTGGCGTCGATCACGCTCACGTCGATCAGGCGCCAGCGCCCGTCGTCGATGAGCCGCTCCAGCACTTCACCGAGCATGTCGAAATACACCTCGTCGTGCCGATCGACCAGTTCGAACAATTCACCATGATTGCGGTGCCGTTCCACCACGTAGGCATCGCCCGCGCGGTCGTACAGCACCGTCACCCGACCCTCGAACTTCGCGGTTGAGACCGTGAAGCTGATGGAGGGAGGCGTCTCGATGATCTTCGACGGCTTGGGATCGACCCAGGTGAAATCCCGGGCACCCGCATCGACCAGCATGTGGGTGATGCGCCGGAAGCCATCGGACACAGGCATTTCCTCCAACTGCTCGATGAGCTGGCCCAGCTCCATGCACTGCGGTTGGGGGATGGGCAGCTTGGCCGGAGCCGAACCGAGGATGTGCGTCTTGACGGTGTAGGGAATACCGTCGGACGTCATCTCCGTGCGCTCTTCCGGGGTGTCCGCGCGCAGGCCGTCGAAACGGCGCCGTGCGTAGGGTTGCACATGCACCTTGACGCCTTCGTTGGGGATGGTGGTCACCAGCTTGGGATCGAGCACAGCGAACTCGCTGGGCTTGAGCTTGACGACGATGGCGTCGTCAGTGGCCGCGACTACCTTCCCGTCGAAGGGCTGGGGATCGATGGCGAAGCCCAATGTCGAAGACTGCGGCTGATCGTCGAACACACGGTACTTGAACGACCGCACATTGCTGGGCACGTGGCCTGCAACAAGCGAAGGCATCAGGGATTTGATGAGGGAACGGTCCATGGGAATCTCCTTGAGGAAAAAACAAGGGATTCCCTGCCCGCAAGGGAGAGGTCCCTTGTGGGTGGCGTGGATGGACGCGGAGCGTCCGGGGAAAGAAAACGACCAGCGCGGTTTCCCGCACTTGCAGCCTCGAAGGTCTCGGCTGCCTGGGCATGTGTCGGCAACACCGACGAACATGCAGGCAAGGATGGCCCTGCAGCAGTCGCTCGGCTCGCAGGAATCGGCACCGGGCCGCACCCGCTTTCCTGCGTCGAGGTCAGGAAAAAGCCCCTCAAGTGAGGGGCTGGAGGGGTCAGGCGTCGTACACGAAGCAGTGCGTGCGCTGGCGTGGGAAGAAAACGTGCTTCCAAGAGTCGCCGCTGATGGTGCCGCCATCGAACATCACCATCTCGTAGCGGTCGATGTCGGTGTCCACGAGGTCCAGCGTGGCGATGTGGCGCATGTGCAGCTTGCCCTTGTCGCGCTCGAACACCAGGGTCTGGCCGATGGCATCGTCGTGGCACATGGCGTTGACGCAGGCCCCGAGTTGCTGCTCGAAGTCCTGGGCGGGGATGATGAGGTCCGGGAACATGGAATTGCTCCTATGCAAGTGAACCAGCCCGGCTCCCTGGCGGAAGACGGGTTGACATGGGCAACTAAAAAAGAAGGTTGATGCGGTGCGCGGCCGCTAGGACTCGTTCAGCGAGAGTCCCGGCAACACCAGCGCGTCGGCGTCGAGGATGAGGATGCGCACATCGGCCTGACCGGCCAGTTCAAGGATCTGCGCCAGGTCGTCCGGCATGCCTTTGGTCCGGTGCTCCTGTCGAAGCTGCTCGGCAGTGATGCCTGCAGCCTGTCCCAGGTTCTCGTCCGTCCACGGCGTGGAGATCAGCTTGACGCCGATCGCCGGGCTGTACGGAACACGGAAGGCGATGAACAGGAACGCCTCGGGCGTGGCGAGGTCCGCCAGATCGGCCAGATACCGGCCGGCTTCCGCAGTGATGTGGGCGCTGCTGATTTCCCAGCACCGGCTGTAAAAGCCGGTCTCGAAGCTCAGGCGCTGGATCACCTCACGGGCTGCTTCCTCCGAATAGGTGTCGCCCACGTGCATGGGCCGTCCGTCGAAGTCGTCACCTTCGATGGCATGGATCACCGAACGCACGATGCCGTCGGCCTGGCACTGCGCTTCCAACTCCTCGGGTACTTCCTGACCTTCGGTGATCAGTGCGAACTCCTTGCCGACCAGGCAGGGAAACTGCGCCACCTGATCGTCCGGCAGATGTGCCTGGCTGGAATGCAGCGGCCGCCAGACCGGCGGACTATCGTCCTCGCAGGTGATGAGCAGTGTGCGGATGATGCGCAGATTCCGATAACCGCGAATGAAGGGGTTGTTTGACTGTGCCATGGGATTGCTCCTTTATAGAGAATACCGAGGCCAATCCCCGCCGGGGATAAACCCCGGTGGGTGGAAAAAGGAATAAACGTCAAGCGGCGTGGCATCCATATGGAAAAGACCGAGGCCGGATGGCGCTGGGCAAGGGAAAAAACGAGAGGGACACGGCCTCGACAGAGGCGCATGTCCCTCATGGGGTGGAATGAACGCGAACGCAGCGATGTGCCGGGAACCGGCTCACCAGCCGCAGTAGTTCACCAGAAGGTCGGCGATGACCCTGCGGCGTTGCAGATCGAGCCCGTCGAAGTCCGACAGCCCGTGGAAGTGGCAGCGCTTGAGCATGGCTCCGCCCTCGCGCGCGTTGTAGAAGCTGAACATCGCGGACAGGAACATGCGTTCGCCGCTGCTCAGGACGCCGAGGGCGTCATTGGCATGGAGCAGATTGGGACGCAAATCCCACTTGCTCTTGGCCTGGTTCAGTCCTTCGCGGGTGCCGTCGCCAAACCATTGCGGGCCGGCGATCTCGATACCACGCTTCCAGGCCTCGAAGAAGGCTTGGGGCGCGGCGCTGAAATGCCGTTCTTCCTGAACGATTTGATCGACTACTTCCTGTGGCAGTTGCTGGTTCATGACGTGAATTCCTCACAGTTGGATCAGGGAATGGCGAGCTGGGACCAGCCGCCTCTTTCGAGGGCACGTTGAGCCGCGGCATAGCTGCGGAAGTACTCGCGGGATTCCCGCGAAACAGGACCTTCGGTATCGCGCGTGCCGATGTAATGGCCGGCGGCGCTTTGCAAGACTTCGAGCGACAGGAACTTGCCGCAGTAGGTCAGGGCCAATTGGCCAAAAGAGGCTTGCTGGGACATGGACGGGCTCCTTGGAAAAGCGGGGCCTTGTCCCTCACGGGATGGCAGCTCCCGCACGCGGTTGATAAAAAGCATCAGCGTCACGGGGACGCTCGTCCGCAGAATTGATGCGATGCGGACTGGTGGGTAACGCGGGAGAGACCCGCGGCAGCCTGGAACCCTGGCTGCTGGCATGTGCTGACGAATCAGCGAACATGCGGGCAGCTTCCTGCGAGGGCCGTGCTGCGTCAGTTGGAAAACGGCATCCGGCCCAGCCCCGATTGATGGGCGCAGAGAAAAGAAAAGCCCCGCATCGAGTGCGGGGCTGTCAGGAGGGTGCGGTGGCGCTGGGTCAGTCGGGCTTGTCGCCCAGGGCATGCTGCTTCCACAGGGCGAATGCCTCGTCCGGTGCCAGTTCGGCAAGGATGACGATGGGCTGGGCCTGCCGGGCGCGCAGCGAAGCGAAGTACGCCTTGCGGTCGGCGATGGCCTTGAGCTTGATGCCCTTGAGAAACTTCAGCTTGCCGTCCTTCAGGAACAGCACCTTGTCACCGATGTCACGCTTGAACGCGGCTCGCACCTTGCGATCCGCGTGCAGGGCATCGGCCAGTTCGTCGACCAGGAAGTCGAGCGTGATGTCGATGAGATGAGGGGCTTCACTCTCCTGGCCGAGATCGATCGGCGCAGGCGGCAGGCCCTTGGCGAAGGCTTCGGCCTGCCGTGTGTTGGGGGACAAGGATGGGGGTTCATGTCGGGTCTCCTGTTCGTGTGGCCCAAGGCCAATGGCCGGGCCGGGACGTTGATAGGCAGGAGAAAGGCGTCGAAGGCCCAACGGCCTTCGACTCGGGAGGAAAGAGGAACCACCCGTGGGCTGATTGGCAGGCCCGGTCGTCGCTAAAACCGTCTGCTTATCAAGCAATCACACCCGGCCCATGTCGTGGCTGGGGCCGGCATCGTCTGGCGCACATCCGCGCACAAAGGGAGCCCGTTTTTGCGCCGGCGGGCACCGGCACCGAATACCGTTGACCACGAAGGGTCTCCCGGTGGCTCGCGCAGCCTGGCAAGCCATCGGGGGACCCTTCGCAGGGGCGGAAGAAATGCAGATCAGCAGAACGCGCGGGAGGCGGTTCGCGGAGAAGCTACCTTCAGGTCCCGCGGCCGGGGACGGCTGGGCGGGACGCGCACACGGATCAAGAAGGCGTTGCACGCTGGGCGTCCCGCAGGGCGTGCGGGACACGGACCACGCCGCCGACGGCGGGCACGGCTCACGGGGAAACGGGGTCGGTCAGGAGCCTTTGCGGCCGCTACTGCTACGGCGTGCGGTGCGCGAGGCCCCACGCTTGGACGTGCCGGATTCGACCGGCAGCGTGCCTTTGCAGTCTGGATACCTGCTGCACGACCAGAATGGGCCGCTCTTTCCGGTGCGCTGGCGCGTGGGTGCGCCGCACTGCGGACAAGCCGGTCCTTGGGGAACCTTGATGGACAGAGACGTGCTGCCGTACTGCGCGATCAACTGCGAAATCCACGCGGCTTGCTTGCCGATGAACACGTCCAGGGTGAGTTGTCCCGCCTCGATCATGTCGAGCGCCTGCTCCCACACTGCCGTCGTGCCGGGGTCTGCAATCGCCGCGGGCACGGCGTCGATCAGCGTGAACGCCGCATCCGATGCGCGAATGGAGCGTCCCTTCTTTACGATGTAGCCACGGGCGATCAGCCCGCTGATGATGTTGGCCCGCGTTGCCTCGGTGCCGATGCCCGTTGTGTCTTTCAGCTTCTGCTTCAGGCGCGGGTCGGTCACGAAGCGCGCAACGCCCTTCATCGACTTGACCAGTTCGCCCTGGGTATAGGGCTTGGGTGGCATCGTCTTGAGCGCCTTGAGTTCGGCCTCGGCCACCTGGCATGCCAGGCCCTCGCGCAGCGCGGGCAGCACCTGGCTGCGCGCCGCGAAGTCGCCGTCCTCGTCGGCACCACCTTCGCGTTCTGGCTCGGCCAGCACCAGACGCCAGCCCTTGACGACTACCTGCTTTCCGGTGGCCACCAGCTTCTGCTGGCCGCAGGCGAGATCCGCCACGGTGCGGTCGAACTCGTGGTGAGGGAGGAACTGCGCCAGGTAGTGCGCCCGGATCAGCCGGTACACCGCCAGTTCCTTCTCACTCATGGCAGAGAGGTTCGCCGGTTCGAGCGTCGGGATGATGCCGTGGTGCGCCGTCACTTTTCCGTCGTTCCAGGCGCGCGAGCGCTGGGAGCGGTCAAGCTGGCCCATGATCGTGCGCAGCGAAGGGTCGGTCTTGAGCAGGCTGTCCAGGACCATGGGCACCTCGGCGAACATGCTTTCGGGCAGATAGCCGGAATCCGAGCGCGGGTACGTCGTGGCCTTGTGCGTCTCGTACAGGGCCTGAGCGATTTCCAGTGTTTCCTGCACATCCAGCCCGAGTTGCTTGGAACACACCTCCTGCAAGGTGCCCAGGTCGAACAGCAGCGGTGGGCCTTCCCGCACACGCTCGATCTCAACCGACACCACCTGGGCGCTGCCCGCCGCGCGGATCTGCTGCACGGCTTGCTGTGCTACCGGCTGCTGCAAGCAGCGGCCGGCGTCGTCGGTGCGGGTGTCGGGCGCAACCCATTGCGCGGTGAAGGCCTGGCCACCTGAAGACAGGGACACGTCGATGGCCCAGTACGGCACGGACACGAAAGCCGCGATCTCGCGGTCGCGGTCCACGACCAGTTTGAGCGTCGGCGTCTGGACGCGCCCAACGGACAGCACGCCGTCATAGCCCGCCTTCCGCCCCAGCAACGTGAACAACCGGCTGAGGTTCATGCCCACAAGCCAATCGGCGCGCGAACGCGCCAGCGCCGAGTAATACATCGGCAGCGTCTCGGACGAGGGCCGCAGCTTGGCGAGCGCCGCGCGGATGGACGCATCGTTGAGCGCCGACAGCCACAAGCGTTCGATGGGGCCGCGGTAGCCGCACAGGTCGATGATCTCGCGGGCGATCATTTCGCCCTCGCGATCGGCGTCGGTAGCGATGACCAGTTGGGTCGCCTTCGCCAGAAGCGCCTTGACGACCTTGAATTGCGTGGCGGTTTTCGGTTTGACCTCGACCCGCCAATGCTGAGGAATGATGGGCAACTGCTCGATGGACCAACGCTTCAACTGCTCGTCGTAGGCTTCGGGCGCTGCGGCTTCTACGAGATGACCGATGCACCAGGTGACCGTGACGCCGGAACCGTTGAGACAGCCTTCACCGCGCTGCGTGGTGCCGAGAATCCGGCCGATGTCTTTGCCCTGGGAGGGCTTCTCGCACAAGAACAGCCGCATGTCCGTCCATCCCGATTCCCGTTGTTCATGGAGTTGCTGGCATCGAGAATGCCGAGCTCCGGCAAGGACGGCAGCAAACAAGCCGCATGCGGCGGCGACCGCTTTCACGGGATGGAATGGCTTGTGCGGGGATGGCGCGTGGTCGCAGGTGTGCGGACCGGGAGCCGCGATTTGCGGGAGCGCGTGGAAGTCGGTAGACGTCGATGGAGCTATCCCCAGGGGATAGCTTGCGGGTACATGGAGGGCGGCGAAGATTTGTTGCCGCCGCCCGCCATGCCGAGTCACTTCCTGCGCTTCGCCTCTTTCGGCGCGGTTGATTCCTGGGCGGCTTGGGACTTCGGTTCTGCCTCCTGCGGCTTGGGGCTGAGGACCACGGACTCGATGCGGTACGGCAGGATGCCGACGCTGCGCGCGTTGATCTGCCAGGTCTCGCGCGGCTGATCTTCGTTGTCCGTCCAGGGGTCGCGCTCCATGCGGCCGATGACCAGGACACGCATGCCTTTCTGGTAGAGGCGCTGCCAGCGTTCGGCATCGTGGTGCCAGATTTCCACCGGCGCCCAGAAGCCGCCGCGATCCTCGAAGGTGCCATCCTTCTTGGGCACGGGATTGTCGAAATAGACGTTCAGGCGCAGCAGGCGGCTGGGTTCGTCGTTGCCGTTGGGGAATTCGCGGTACTCGGGCGGCGAGCCGATGTTGCCTTCGCCCCAAAAATGCGTGCTCATGGTGTGATCTCCGTGGTGGTTGAAATACCCGTGCCTCGTCGGCTCCGGGCGCGTGCTGGAATGCCCGGCGCAATCACCGATCGCGCATCGCAGCGGGGATGGATGCGATCCGGCGCAGGTAGGCGTCTTCCGCTTCGGCCGCCTTGCTGGCGCATTCCTGTGCCTGCCTGCCCAGGGTGTGCAGCAGGCTGATCTGCATGTTCAGCGTGATCCGCTGCATCTCGATCGCGTGCAGATCAGCGAGCAGGTTGACTGGCGTGCTGGTGCTGGCGATCTGCTCCTGCCACAGCGCCACGCCCATGGCCGACCTGTCGTGCCTGCGCCAGCGCAGAAAGACAGTCCCTGCGCCAGTGGTCTGCTGGGCCAGTTCGACGGGCAGCAGGTGGAAGGGATGCCCACACGCCTGCGCCAGCACCTGTCGCTGCGCCATGTCAATCAACTCGTCGCGCATGGCAAAGCACTGGCTGGCCCAGGCCTCAAGATCCCCCTTACCCTTAAAAGGCTTTAAAAGGCCTTTTAGAGAGGCCGAGTGTTCCAGCTTCATGAAGGCCCCCTGTTGCAGGCCCCGGAAGTAACGGGTCGGTTGGTTCAAATCGCTCATGCCGACTCATCCTCTCCGGCAGCCTCGACTGGCGCGGCGCTGGCGGCCTCGTCGCTGATGGGAGCGGCTGCGGCAGAACCCTCACCGCGCTGCTGCAGGCCACGGCGCACGATGGGCGGCGCAAACTTCGAGCGGCGCGTGCCTTCGTACATGTCCTGCGGCAACTCGCCGAACTTCTCCAGCGCGGCCCGCGCTGCGGCATTCTTGGAGGCGAAGTCATCGCGCGTGCAGCCCGAGTAGCGGTACTGCTGCGCCAGGCTGAACAGGCTGCGCAGCGCATGCGCGCCGTCGTTGAGCCAGCGCTCCAAGGTGCTGCGATCGATGAGCGCAGTGTGGTGGGCAAGGATGAGCTTGCGGGCGATGTCGTCGTAGTCGGCCAGAAGATAGACCGCCGCGAAGCCGAGCTGGGCGTTCACGAACAGGGGGAGCTTGACGGGTTGCACGTTGAGGTTCTCGCCCAGGCTCAACGCTGCGGGCACGCCGGCCAGCGCCTGGTCCACCTGCTCGCGCAGCGCTTGCAGCGTGGCCTTGGTCTGGTCGAGCTTGTCCTCGATGCGCAGCATCCACCAGTCCGAATACGGGTCGTCTTGTTCCGAGCCGCGCTTCATCTTGTTCATGACGGCGATGTAGCCGTTCAGGCCGACGATGCCCGGCCGCCCCTCGGCGGCAGCGCGACCATGCCAGATGCGGGAAGCGTGGTGGGTGTGCAGCGTCAGCGACATCGCGCTGCGCAGGGAGCCCAGATTCAGTTGCAAAGGTTCGTTGGTTGCCATGGTGACCGCTCGCTGTTGGACAAGGAGTGGCCAGCTTGGGGCAGGAACCGGAAGGCAGTCAGTCAACAAACCGAAACCAGCCAGCCCCCGGTTCAGGGCGTGGTGGCCGCCTGCGGCGCGAGCTATCCCCAGGGGATAGCTCCGCCAAACGCCACGGAGCGCTGCTCACGCGGATGGCGACGGGCATGCGCTGGGGAAGGCGTCGTGCTGAACCAGCATGCGGGCGTTACACCTTGCATCACAGCTATCCCCTGGGGATAGCTTCAAGGAGCGCCAAGGAAAGCTGTTCGCCGAGGCCGGCTCGGACAGCCCCGGTCAACGGCAATCACTCGATGCGTGGTCTGCGCGCACGTCCGAGATCCATCATTGCCAACCAGCTATCCCCAGGGGATAGCTCCACTGAAATCCATGGACGCCCGCTTCAGGGTCTGATCGCCCCAAGCGGTCAGCCTTTGCGCAGAAGGTCGCGCAGCCGTTCGATGTGCTGCCGGGCCACCTCGGATGGAACCACATTGCGCGGTGGCTGAGGCGGCGTTTCTCGCGCGGCGGCAGGTGGCGGTGCTGGTCCAGCCTGCCTGGTCCACGCATTGAACTCGCCCCGGATGGCCCGCTGGATGATGCCGAACAGGTAGCCAGCCGGATTGCGGATGGTGCTGCCGCGACAACGCTCCACCCATTCGTCCAGCACCGCCTGGCGCAGTGAGGCATCGACCTGCTGCAAGGCCACCATGGCGCCTGCCTGCTGCTCTTCTTTCAAACCGAAGAAGCGATCGGGCAGGCGGACACCCTGCATCGCGCGCGCCTGCCCACGCTCCCGCGCAGTAGTACGTACTTCATTAATACGACTACTACGTACAGTACGGTCCTGCTTCGGATTCCGAAGAGAACCGTCTGGCGCGGGTTTCAGGCCTGCTTCGGATTCCGAAGAGGGGCGTTCGCCATTCCGAAGAAGGCCTGCAAGCCCTTCTTCGGAATCGTGCATCGCGCCCTCCTGTGGATAACTCTCGGTGGCGGTGATGCCCTGGCGGGCCAGGCGCTCGGCCAGGACCTGCAGCCGCGACGGCAGCGTGCGACCGGACAGCAGCGGGTCGCCGGCGATCTCCTTCAGGGTGTTGAGCCCCACCATCTGGACGGCCTTGGCCGAATGGCCCAGGGACTGGCTGACCAGGGCCAGGTAGTCCGCGTCGAGCTGCATCGCCTCGAATGGCGTCAAGGGCTCGTCGTGCAGGACGTAGAGGTTGCCGAGGATCCGGCCGGTCTTGGGGTCGCGCCGTCGTCGCACCAAGCTCAGCCACCGCGTCAGGCGCAGCAGCGTCAGCGCTCGCGCGACGGTCTCGTGGGAGGCTTGGCCCGCGCAGGGCATGGACGCCAGCCAGGGGCGCAACTGCTCATAGGTGGGGAACGCCGTCACGCCGTCGTCGTTGAGCAAAAGCCGGAACACCTGCCAGGCATTGCGCTCCAGCGGTGTCAGCCGGCGATCCAGGAACAGGCGCCGCGGCACGCTCTCGTGCCGGTTACCACTGAACAGAAAGCCGTCGCCGGGCGCGGGTGCGCCGGGACTGGGCGCGAGTTCCTTCAGGGCGTCCTCTAACAGATCGGCAAGGGCGACGGGGCCTTGGCGCGCTGCTCGTGGTGCAGTGTCGTCCACGGCCATCGCTTATCCCAATCCCTGATCGACCCAATTCTTGATCGCGGCCCAGACCACCGATAGCGGCAGCGACATGCCTTCGGCCAGGTCCATTGCCGCATCGAGAATCGAGGTCTCGTCCTCCAGATCGACGTTCCTGCTGCTGGTCACAGCCTTCCATTGCCGCCACAGCTCCGTGTCCTGGGTCTCGTCCAAGACAGGGTGGCGCCCCTTGCGCTTGGGCAGGCCGAGGATTTCCCGCCGCAGGGCGACTTCCTGATGGGTCAACCCATAGAAGCGGCTCACCATTTCCGTGCTCGCGCCCAGCCTGAGCATGCGATCGACCGTGGCGATCTCCTTTTCCACGTCCTGCGCCTGATTGAGCAAGCGCCGCAGCACTTCACGGTTGACCGTGACCGAGCACCACGAGACATTGGCGTTGGCCAGCACGCTGATCAGCGCAGGGTGCTTGAGCGCATCCAGCTCGGCCTCACCGAAGCCCATGGCCTTGCAGCGGCGCAGTTGACCATTGCGCAGGTCATACAGCGCCTGGGCGATCACGGCCTGGTTGAGGGGATGCGATGCGGACATGCAGGCCTCCCTCGCTCACGTCCCGGGCGCCGCAGCGCCGGCTTCCAGGTCCAGCAGGCGCCGGGCCAGGCGCAGCAGGCGAAAGAGCTTGACCAATGCGGTGTCGCTCAAGCGCCTGGCCCCGTCACCGTGGCCTGGGCCCTGGCCGTGCAAGAGCGCCGGCAGGTCGGTGGCGAGCTGTGCGCCGTCCATGCCGGCCTCGACGGCAGGCTGACCAGCCAGGGAAACAAGTAGCGTCAGCACCGCGCGCCCCGGTGACGAAGGGGCCTGGGCGCGGGCGCGGCAAGCGAACCCGATGCCACCGGTGCGATCTTCAATGCACTCGTCCAGGCCCGCCTCGCCGGCGATCTCGCGCGCGAACTGCGCGATGTGGATGCGCAGCCGGTCGGGAGTGTCCAGGCCAGCGTCGATGTACCAGACGTCGGAGATCGGATAGAGGCCCCCGGCCTGCACTGGGATGGACTGCAGTACGTTGGCCGAGAAATCGGGCGGCAGTGCATCGCCCAGCTGCTCGGCCACCATCCGCTGGATCGACTGGAGCCGTTCTGTCGTCGGTGCGGGCGAGACGATGTGCTCTCGAAGCAGATCGTCGGCCCCGGCCGCAGGGCTTCCGGTGGCCGTCTCGCCAGCCGTTGCGTTGTCCTGACGCGAGGCGCGCGCGGCCGCTGGCGGACTGGCCGGTGGTGCAGGCGGTGCGATAGACGATGCCGTGCCCGGGGGTGGCGGCCTACTGTCCGTTGGCTGAGGCAATGCGGGCGGTGTCGCGGGCGGGGCCGGGTCGCTGACCAGCGCCCGGTGGCGGCTCTCCGATTCGGTCAGGTCCAGTGCCAGCACGTCGTAGTCGATGCCCAGTAGTTCGGACATCTGGCCGATCAGCTCGTCCTGCACGCGCTGCGGGGCAAACTCGTCGCCCTGCGTGTCGAACTGCGACAGCACTTCTTGAAAGAAGCTGTCGAAGTCCAGCGGTAGTGGGTCGCCCTTGTGGCCCTTGGCGTAGTGCTCCCAGGTGCGCTCGCAGGCCTTGCGCATGACCGACAGCCGTTCGACCTGGTGGCGGCCCAGGCCGCCATAGAGCACGGTCGGGATCGCGGGCAGCAGGTAGCGCACCGCATCGGCCATGCGGCTGATGTGCGACTGCTGAACGGGGTAGCCATCGGCTGCCAGGCGGCGGGCCAGTTCGGATTGGCTCAGTGCGGCGCCGCTCTCCTGTTCATAGAACCCGCGCGCTTTCTCGATGCCCAGGGCACGCTCGATGAACGTCAGACCGCCGCGCAGTTCGTTCTCCGCGAGGTGTCCTGTCAGCGCGATGATCTCTCCGCGCTCAGACCAAGGCCGGAACAGGCACGATATGCGGAAGAACCGTTCGTCCTTGGTCTCCGACCAGAGTTCGCGCAGGATCGCCAGTCGCGTGTTGCCACCGTTGCGGATGATGTAGTGCTCGTCACCCGGGCGCCGCGTGATGGCCGGTGCCGCATCCAGGCCGCGCTCGCGGACGGAGGCCTTGATCTCCTCGTAGGCGGGATTGCGCTTCATGCGCGGGTCATGGTCGTAGGGACGCAGTTGATCCAGCGTCACCAACATCGGCGTGTCAGCGATCGGGTCGCTCAAAGCCGTGGCCGACGGGCCAACGCGCTCGAACCCAGCCGCGAGCAGCTTGCCCGCCATGTCCTGAGAGGTCATGTCAGCCATGGCAGCATCCCCGGGGGCCGCCGGCCTGCGCGATGCGAGCCTCCCGTTCGGCACGGCGGATCTGCGCACGGGCGTTCAACTCGGCCCGGTGATCGCTCGCCGTCGAACTGGTGTAGATCGCAGCGCAGCCGGTCTTGGTGAATTTGAGATGCCCGCCCAGCGTGCGCTTGACGTGCCAGCCTTCGCTTACCGCGAACTCGATCAGGGCGCGCAGTCGCTTGTGGCCGCGGGCCAGGTCATGTGCGTTCGCCATGGGGCCTCCCGGTTTCCAGAGGACGCTGCGGGCGGCCGGACACATGCGCCAGTCGGTCCTGCCACTGGGGGAACAACTCGTTGGCGAGCGCGCGCATCGTGTCGAGCGCGGCGGGCGCAACTCTGCCCGGGGGCTGGCGATGCTCGACCCGATGCACCGGCAGGCCACGGGTCGCGGCGCGTGGATAGGCTTCGATGGCCGGCACGTCGGTGCCCAGCACTCGGATGCCGGCATGGCCCTGGAACAGATCGCGCAGTGCCTGCTGGATCATCCGTGCGTTGGCGGACACGGGGTGGACGCGGTTGATGAGCAGGTGCAGCGGTGGCGGTTCGATGCCCAGGTGCCGGTATGGTGTGATGTCCTCCAGCAACTGCATGGTGCCGCGCCGCAACTCGCGCGCCGCGAGGATTTCCGGTGTCACGGGCGACAGCGCGAGGTCGGAGGCGAGTACCGCCATCTCCAGCAGCACCGAGCGCGCGCCCTGGGTATCGATCAGCACCAGGTCGTAGAGCGGCGCCAATACCGGCAACAGGTGGCGCAACCGCAGGCGTCCATCGGGCGCGTGCAGCAGCAAGGTGTTCAATTCGCCCCGGTGGTCGTTGGAGAGCACCAGGTCCAGGCCCGCGATGATCGTGCGAGACACGAGCCGGCCAAGGTCGCGCTCGTTGAAGGCCAGCAACTCGTAGATGCCGCCCGGCGCACGATGAGCTAGCTCGTAGTAGGAGGACAGCGTGGGCTGCACGTCGAGATCAAGCAGCAGCACGCGCAGGCCAGCGTCGGCGGCGATTCCGCCGAGGTTGGCGGCCGTGGTCGTCTTGCCAACGCCGCCCTTGGTCGAGATGATGGATACAACCTGCATGGCGCTCTCCGGTAGAGGATGGGAAGTCCGTGGAGAGCAGCTCAAGTCCGGTTGTTGAGGCGTTCGGCGATCCACTGGTCGATCTCGAACGAATCCCAGCCAACCGCACGCACGCCCAGGCGCAGCGCCTTGGGGAACTGGCCTTTCCTCATCAAGTTGTAGATGTGGGCGCGCTTGAAACCAGATTTGGTTTCGACTTCATCGAGCCGCAGGATGCGGCGCTCACTTGCGGGCAGTGCAGGTGTCTGCGACATGTCGGTCACTCCTGAACGCTCAGCGGCGTTTGTTGGCGTGACCCCTATTCAATAGACTTGGCTGCGGAAAGACATTGCAAATGCAATCTCCGCGACTGCACATACAAGCTCGCAAACCTTATGCGGTTCCGCTACGGACATTCTTCCTGGCGTTGGCGAACTTGCCGTTCAAGGTTCGCTCCGTGATACCCATGGTGCCGCCGTAGTTGGCGACCAATGCCGAGACAAGGGCCTCCTGCGTTTTGAAGCTGGAGTAAGGAATGCCCGAAGGGGACTGGCCCAGCATCAGCGTCAGCATCCCGCCAATGATGTTCAGGTAGGTGGCCTCTGCCCGGTCGCTGATCGGGCACTGGGCGCAGGCGAGAATCACCGTTGCCTGTTTGCGCAGCGCGTCGTGCTTTTCCTGCAGTTCGCGGAGTTGGCGCCTGGACTGCTCCAGAGCGGATTTCAGTGCCAGCCGTTCGACCAGCATGGCTTGGCCGGTTTCCAGCGTGATGACCGGGTGTGCGATGCGCTCGCTGCGACAGAAAAGGAAGCTGGGCCGATGCTCGGGATAGTGCGAGAGCATCCAGCACTTCAGATCGGTGTGGCGAACGGTGAGGTCCGGGGCCTCCAACAGCGCGAGGTCGTTCAGCGTGATGCCGTTCCGACCGAAGGGTAGCTCTCGGTTGAGGATGCCGTCATAGATGCGTTCCGTGTACAGACGCAGTTCGTTCCAACGAGGGCACTCCATCGTTTGCGGTAGATCCCTCGGCGACGATATCGAGGCCAAGATCAGATGTTTGTACTGCAGCAGACCAGCCCAACGGATGGAGGCTTCGATCGGGCGGTAGAACACCTTCGATGTTGGTGCATTCTTGTGCATGCTCCCATCTCCTTCCAGGAGAACCACATGGCGCGCTCCTTTACGACCAACTCCCAAACAGCCTGTTGTCCTTACCCGAAGACGAGCTTCAGGCGCAGCGGTTGTAGAGGGACGGGACACGCTCTCACCAGCCACCCCCACTGGTGGTCGTCACGTGCTCGATGTGCAAAAATTCACCCGTCGCCAAGATGTCGAGCAACGGATTTGCAGGCTCGATAGTGACGCTCACAGTACCAGCGTCATGGGTTGCGGCGTTCTCGGCAAAACCGATTCGGTATGGTCTGATACGCCCACGGTTTCAAAAGCTGCGAGCAGCGACACCAGTTGCTCGGTGCCTAGGATTAGCAGAGGAAATCCGGCGGCGTCATATCTGTACGGGATGCTGATATAGCGATACAGCATCACGCACGAGTAGCCCATGGTGACTGCTAACCACAGATTCGGCGCTCAACAAAGTCTGGCTACATCAGGCAATTGCAGGCGGGCCGCCTAGAAAGCGGAGAGCTGGAAATGCGAAGCGACTGGCCTACTGGCTCCCTGCATTGGCCTTGACTGGACGGCGCTGCCGCCCAGTCCAAGTTCAATGGGCGGCCAGGTCCTCGGGCGCATCGACCAACATCGCGGTTTTTACCAGCCGCTGCACCGTCTGCCTGGCCTGCATCGGCAGTTCCTCCGATTGCGCTGCAAGTTCATCTGCTTCCATGGCTTGTGTGGCCACCAGCCGAGCGGCAAGATGCAGGTTCGTCGGGCCGGCCGCCTCGATGGCTGGGCGCTTGCCCAGGGCATCGTATGGCCGTAGGAGCGCATGGTAGATGTACCAGGTGTCGATGCCGCGCGGCACCTGCTTCAGGATGGCCTGAATCAGCTTGCGCCTGATGGGGTCGAGCTGCCAGTCCGGAACGCGCTGCCCACGGTGGCCCATTTGGATCGACAGGAGATTGCCGGCCTGAATCTCGTAGGTGATCCAGCGGCGGGACTTGCCAACCAGCTTGGCGTAATCGGCCACCGACAGGTTGTGAGGCGCCTCGAACATCTCCAGCAATTGCAACCGCTCGCGCTGCACCTCAGACAGCCTGGGCCGCGCGTACTCAGGCAGATGCACCGCAGAAAGCCGGTGCACGGAAGCCGGAACCGCTTGCGCATCCGGTGTGGGAGCAACGATCAACTGGGGGGTGTTGGGGTTCAGGACAGGGGGATGCGCGGCCGCCTGCCCGGCAATCGTGGGCAGGCCCTGCAGCGTGATGGTCAGGTGCGTGCTGGCAACTTCGACCTGATTCTGCTCGAACAAATCCAGACGATCCGCCCAGTCCTGCATCATGACGCGGCGCTGCTCGACGTACTCGGCGTGGTTGTATGTCGCGCTGGTTTTGTCCGGGTCGGCATGCGAGAGTTGGGCATCCACCCACTTGGGCGGATACCCCAATTCATTGAGCGCAGTCGAGATGGTGGCGCGAATACCGTGCCCAGTGAGCTGGTCTTCATATCCCATACGCTTGAGCGCGCCATTGAGCGTGTTTTCGCTGAGAGGGCTTTTGAGGCACCAATCACCGGGGATAAGATAGACCTGCGCTGGCTTGAAATTTCTCAGCAGATGCCGAGCGATTTCCTGCGCCTGCAACGACAGCGGCACGATGTACGGCGGGATATCGCTGAAACGCTGGCGCTTCTTCTTGGTGAGCTGCTTGCGTTGCTTGAGCCTGACTACCGGGACGATCCACAGGCCGCGGTCGAGATCGAACTGGTCAGGGGTGGCGTAGCGCAGTTCACCGGTCCGCACGCCCGTAAGCAGCAGCAGCCGCAGGCCCAGTTGCGTGTTGAGGCGACCGCGGTACTTGCGCAGCGTCTGCAACATTGTCGGCAGCTCGGGCATGCGCAGGAAGGGATTGTTCTCCACCGGCGGCAGCGGCATCGCCACCACATCCAGATCCTTCGATGGGTTCTCGCCCATGTTGGGCACCACCACCGTGGCGTAGGTGAAAAGCTGGGTGAACCAGGTGCGCAGCTTCTCGGCGACCGACAGCGAACCGCGCTTTTCCACTCTGCCGATGATGTCCAGTAAATGGGCGCGAGTGACGTCGTAGATGGTCAGGTGGCGCAGCATGGGAAACACGTCCTTCGCAAAGACGCGCCCGATCTGCTTCGGGGTGCTCTGCCGGCCTTCATCCTCCAGGGAGAGGCTACGGTGGGCCAGCCATTTGTCATATACAGCTTTGAAGGTGTGCTCGCCCGCCAGGACGATCACATGGCGCTTGCGTTTGCGTTCAGAGTGCGGATTGATGTCTTTTGCCAACAGCGCCCGGGCCTCGTCACGCAAGTCACGGGCCTGTTTCAGGGATATTGCGGGGTAGCCGCCAAAGGTGATGCGCTCGCGCTTACCTAGCCAGGAATAGCGGTAGTGCCACACCTTGCTGCCGATGGCGGAAACGTAAAGGTAGAGGCCGTCGAAATCGGCAAGCGAATACGGCTTACCGGTGGCCTTGGCTTGCCGAGCCATGAGATCAGAAAGCATGTGTCCAACTCCAGAAAGCGAGTTGGATGCCATGGTTCCCGTCTAACCCCGGCTCCTCCAGCAACAATGCGGATTGGGAACCCCGCACATTGTTTTGGGCCACTTTTTGTACCAGTTTGGGCTGGCAGTGAGTGGATTTCGCTGGATGTCAGTGGATCGAGGTCGGCTAAAAATCCTCAATCCTGACAATGACTTACGACGTTCCTTGGAGTCCCGTGGAAGTCCCTGGAAAGTCGAAGTGGAGCGGGCGATGGGAATCGAACCCACGTCTTGAGCTTGGGAAGCTCAGGTCCTACCATTGAACGACGCCCGCATTTTCCAAGCCCTTGAATTGGCTGGATTTTTCGCACTGGGTGCTTTATAGCGCCAGGAATTCTAGCGTAACTTTTGTACCTGCTATACAAGTTGAAAGTCGATCGGAACGCCCGATCAACCAGTCCTCAAACCCAAGGCAAATACTGAGTTTGGCACGTCGCGCGATGGAAGCTGAGTTTCCCTGGCACGGTAAGGGCGTGCCTGAGAGAGTCGCGCCATCGCGGCAGGAGAGCCTGCATTGTCGACGCCGGTTCCCTGCTGTGCGAGCAAGTCGGCGACGGTAATGGATTGAAGGTACTCCATGATGCGCGAATGGAAGCTGGCCCACAGGTCCGCGGTCATGTCGTCGGGAGATGGGCGGGTGGTGGCATCGCTGGCCTTGTCATTGGCGTGGGCCATGTATTTCTCTGAGGCCATGACGATCTCCGCAACCGACAGGCTTTGCGGTGGGCGCGTCAGCATATAGCCGCCACCGGGCCCGCGAACGCTGTGGACGAGCCCCGCGCGGCGCAGCGCGCTAAAGATGTCTTCCAGGTAGGACAGGGAGATACCCTGCCGGACGCTGATGCCGGGGAGGGCCACGGGGCGGCCATGGGAGTGCAGCGCCACGTCGGTGATGGCGGTGACGGCGAGCTTGCCTCGGGTGGTTAAACGCATGGGGTGCTCCGGGTGAAAGTGGTTGATTGCCCTGAGTGGGGTGTGCCAGGGCGGCGAAAGCAGTGTTGCGGATGCGCCAGGCTGCCCTGGTGGCGGGCGCCATGGGATGCGGAGTGGATCCCCGCCATTCCAGCCAGACGCCAGGGATGCGCAGGGCGGCTCTAGGCGCGGTGCGGCATGCGGCCCGTCCGTGGCCGTTTGGGTTGCTTTTTCAGCCGGGGAGACGAGGGCGCCGTGGTCATCGCCGTGGGGCAATGAAACGGCGTGTGGCCGGAACCCGCGTCAAAGAGCCCGATGCTCTGCTCGTCCGGCAGGTCCTGGTTGGTGTCTGCAAGACTGCACTCATACCCATCGGTGATGGCTTGTTCTGCCGTGGCAGTCTGCTGGGCCTGAAGGGCGGGGATGTGCTGATGCACCAAGGCGGTCTGGATTGACCGTGCGTTTGCCTGCGGTGAGAGCGGCGCCGCAGGCGTCTTGCCAAAAGCGGACGCACCCAGGCCCAACAGGAAGTGGAGGGTGAAAACCGCAATCAACCATCTCGGCATGATGGGCAAATTATAGAGGCGGGGTTTTTGCCCGGGTCCGTCGGCGTGCATAAAGCCGCTAAGATGGCGCGTCATGCAAGCCAGTCCAGCCTCTCTTGTAACCCAGGATCAGCCCCAGGCCCCCTGGGGCTGGGCCAAGCATTTTCGCATGCCGGTCTATAAGCCGGGCACCCGCGTCAGGCGGTCTGGCAGCTGGGAAACGGTGAGTTACGTATCGCTGCGCCGCAACGATCTTGCGGTCTATCTTGTCGGCCACGCAGAGCCTTTCGACCCCATGGATCTGGAACTCGAGCCTACGGTGTTCACCACCGTGCGTGTGCCCGGGCGATATTGACGGCCCCTTTACTGTGACGGGCTGTTTGCCCTTCCTCCGGGCCGCTGTGCCATGGCTTCGCCCAGGCGTACCGGGTGCGCAGCCGCCCAGTTCGGGTTGAATTCCACCGCCCCGTTTTGAAACAGCAGCACGATGGTGGAGCCGAGCAGAAAGCGCCCCATTTCCTCGCCCTGGCGCAGTGTGATCTGCTGGCCTTGGTAGTCCCAGCGGCGCGGCTGTCCCGTGCGTGGCGGGTTGACCTGGCCGTGCCATACGGTAGCCATGCTGCCCACGATGGTGGCACCCACCAGCACCAGCCCCATGGGGCCCAGCGGGGTTTCGAACAGGCATACCACGCGCTCGTTGCGTGCAAACAGCCCGGGCACGCCGCGTGCCGTCGTGGGGTTCACCGAGAACAGGGCGCCCGGCACATGCTCCATGCGCAGCAGGCGGCCATCGCAGGGCATGTGGATGCGGTGGTAGTCGCGCGGGCTCAGATAGATGGTGGCGGATTGCCCGTCCTGGAATTGAGCGGCCAGCTGTGCGTCTCCACCCAGCAGGGCGGTCGTGGAGTAGCGGTGCCCCTTGGCCTGGAAGATCTGGTCGCGTTCTATGGGGCCCAGCTGGCTCACGGCGCCATCCACCGGGCAGATGGCGGCTGCATCGGCCAGCGGACGCAGGCCGGGACGCAGCGCTCGCGTGAAGAAGTCGTTGAAGCTGAGGTAGCTGGCAATGTCCGGTTCGGCCGCCTCGCTCATGTCTACCCGGTAGCGCGCGACGAAGCGGCGTATGGCCGCCGTTGTCAGCCCGCCCGCGCGGGCTGACGCCAACCGTCCGGCGAGGGAGGTGAGCAACTGTTTGGGGAGCAGATACTGGGGTAGTACGGCGAGACGGTCAGACACGTAGCGGCAATCCTGGCAAAAAAGCCGGGCCATTCTATATAGATAGAGGGAATGGGCGATTCCCCTGCCGTTCGCACGAAGGCCTGCACGGCGCAATAACCATGTGCGTCCATTGTGGGTGCGTTGCGCGGATAATGCGCGGCCTTTTGCGCGGCACGGACCATCGTCTCGGGTGTGCCGGCGCGGCGCGTGTCGTGTCCTCATGTCTTTGCTCCCAACCCCCAACTCCGGCCCAGCGCCCCATGTGGCAGAGGCATCAGGGCCACTGACCCGGCGTGCCCTGGCGTGGCTGCGCCTTTTCATGCCGGCACGCGTGCGCATCAACCAGCGCGAGCGCCTGCGCATGGTGTCGGGCATCGTCCTGAGCGTGGCCGTTGTGGCGGTTTTCGCCCATTGGTTTGGCGCGGCCTCTCCAATGCCATGGATGATGGCGTCCTTGGGGTCGAGCGCTGTGCTCATCATCTCCTTGCCCTCCAGCCCCCTGGCGCAGCCATGGCCGGTGCTGGCGGGCAGTGCGCTGTCGTATCTGGTGGGCGTGGCCTGCGCAGCGCTGGTGCCCAGCCTGTCGCTGGCCTGCGGCCTTGCAGTGGGGTTGGCGGTGATGGTGATGCTGGCGCTGCGCTGCCTGCATCCTCCCGGGGGTGCCATGGCCCTGTTTGCCGTGCTGCATCCGCAGGAGGCCACAGTCATGGCAGTGGCGCCAGTGCTGCTCAATGTGCTGGTGCTGGTGCTGGCGGGCATGGCCTTCAACCGCCTGACGGGCCGCGGCTACCCTCATGCGCAGGTGCGCAAAGCCACGGCGCCCAAAGATTCCGGCGCCTTCACGTCGGCCGACCTGGACGCAGCGCTGTCGCACTACAACCAGGTGCTGGACGTAAGCCGCGACGATCTGGAGGGCCTGCTGCACCTGGCGGGCAAGGCCGCATTCCAACGCACGCTGGGCGGCCTGCGCTGCAGGCAGATCATGTCTATGCCCGTGCATGCAGTGGCGGCCGATACGCCGCTGCAGGAGGCCTGGGCACTCATGCGCAAGCATGCGATCAAGGCGCTGCCCGTGGTGGACGCGCAGCGCGTGGTGGTGGGCATAGTCACCATGGCGGACTTCATGCGCCTGGCCAATCTGGAGGTGCACGAGGGCATGGGCCAGCGTCTGCGCTCCCTCATCATGGGCCGGCCCAAACGGCCCGATCAGGTGCAGGGCTTGATGTCGTCGCCGGTGCTGCAGGTACAGGCGGAGCAGCATGTCATGGACCTTGTGCCGTTGTTTTCCGAGGCGGGCCACCACCATATTCCCGTGGTGGACGAGGCAAGGCAGCTGGTCGGCATCATCACGCAGTCGGATTTGGTGAAGGCGCTGGCGGCAGCGGTGGCGCGGTCTTAGACTGTACTCATGGCCTGTACGATCCCACGGTATCGCAGTATAATTATAGGTTTAATGCACAGCGCTACGCCTGTCCATTGAAGCCGCCTTCCCTGGCCTGTCGACCTTCTGCACCCCGGGTGCAACGTCACTTCCCTGCATTGCTCCGTGCCTCGAGTCCGCAAAGGAGCCGATGTGGTCCTCGGTGGTGGACGCATGGATTTCACGGACGCCGCCACAGACATTTGTTATCTAGAGACGACCACACATGGCCAAAGAAGAACTGATCGAGATGCAGGGAAGCGTCACCGAAGTCCTGCCGGACTCGCGTTTTCGCGTAACCCTGGACAACGGGCACCAGCTCATTGCCTATACCGGTGGCAAGATGCGCAAGCACCACATTCGCATCCTCGCCGGCGACAAGGTGTCGCTGGAGATGTCGCCCTACGACCTGACCAAGGGCCGTATCACTTTCCGCCACCTTGCCGGCCGCGGCCCGGGGCCGGGCACGTCTTCGGGCAACCGCTGAGCGGTGCAAATAACGCGCCATTCGCCTGGGTGGCGTGGTTTGGCGGGTTAGAATGCCAGCTGTCGGAGCGTAGCGCAGCCTGGTAGCGCATCTGCTTTGGGAGCAGAGGGTCGCGAGTTCGAATCCCGCCGCTCCGACCAATCGATTCGAAGGGGTTGCGCCTGGGGCGCAGCCCCTTTTTTGCTTGAGGCAGCTCTCGCACCTCCTCCCACGCCACACGGGTATCGGCGGCCTTCTTGTAGCGTTCGCGCTTCGCCGAGGGAGATGGAGCGGATGTCGCGTGCGAGACGTGGCCGGATAATCCGCTTCGCGTCGGGCGGCCTGCCTGCCTGAATTGCCTGCCATACTACGTGCACGGCAGGAGGAGGGGAGGCCACTGTTGCATCAGGAATCGCCAGCGTCACATGATCTGGCCAGGCGCGCACTTGACGCGCTGTTGACCACCGAACGTCATCAACGCATACGCCTGACGATGACGGTCATGGCGGCGCTGCTGATGCTGTGCTGCATCGCAGCAATGCAGCTGATGGCAGCGGCAGGCCTGGCGAAGGCCGGGCCTGTGCATTGGTTGTCTCTGGTCAGTGCTGCGGGCTTGGTTGCCGTATATGTGCTGATTCGCAGCGGCTATAGCCAGCGCTGGGAAGATCCTGCGCTCACGCTGTTCCAGATCGGTTCTGCCATTCTCTGTACTGCCGTGGCCTATGTGATCATGGGTGCGGCGCGCGGCATTGTGCTGCCCATTCTGGCGGTCATCTTGTTTTTTGGGATGTTCGGCCTGACGCCACGGCAGATGCTGGCCGTGCTGTTGTATGGCTCGACGGTGTTCGGCATTGCCCTGGCGGTCGTGCAGTGGTCTCCTGTGTATGGCGGTCAGCCATTGGCGCTGACGGTGGCTTACATGATGATGATCGTCGTGGTGCTGGTCAGCTGTACGTTTCTCAATTTGCGAGTGCTTGCCGCGCGCAAGAAAAGAAACGAGTTGGCCCAGGCGGTTGCCAGCGAACGCGAGCGGGCCATTCGCGACGAGCTCACAGGCCTGCACAACCGCCGTTTCATGCTGGAGATGATGCATCTCGAGGGTGCACGGGCTCAGCGCAACCAAGAACCTTTGCTGGTCGCGCAACTGGATCTGGACCACTTCAAAGTCGTCAACGACACGCATGGCCATGCAGCGGGGGACCTGGCTTTGTGCGCTTTTGCCCGCACTGTGACTGAATGCATACGGGCAACCGATATCTTGGCTCGCTGGGGCGGTGAAGAATTTGTTCTGCTGATGACCAACACCACTGTAGAGAATGGGGCGCGCCTGCTGGAGCGGGTGCGGGCGACGGTGCAGGCATCGCCGGTAGTGCTGGCGACCGGTGCGGCCATACACCTGACCGTTTCTGTCGGCGCAGCTCAGCTGCAGGCGCTCCAGGAAATACCCATCGGATTGCTGCGCCGGGCAGATGCAGCCCTCTACACGGCCAAGGCCCTGGGGCGCAACCGTGTGGCGTGGGCGGATGATCTGGTAACGGATCCATCGGCAATCGAGGCTTGACTCCCGGTGCTGGCATTGTCTTGCCATGGGGCGTATCCACATCGGAGGGCTGGGTGAGGGGGGCCGGTCTTGGGGCGGCCGCGCGCTACGACCTGTTGGACGCGTGGCGCGGCTTCGCCATGCTGTGGATGACGGTGTTTCATTTCTGCTTCGACCTCAGCCACTTCGGCTACTGGCCGCAGGATTTCCGCGCCGACCCTTTGTGGACGGTGCAGCGCACGCTGATCGTCAGCCTGTTTCTGCTGTGCGCGGGCCTGGGCCAGGCGGTGGCATGGCGGCAAGGGGTGGGCTGGGAGCGTTTCTTCCGGCGCTGGGGCCGGATCGTCGGCTGCGCGCTGCTGGTGACTGCGGGCTCTTACGCCATGTTTCCGCGCAGCTTCATTTATTTCGGGGTGCTGCATGGCATGGCGCTCATGCTGCTCTTGGTTCGCCTGACGGCGGGCTGGGGGCGCTGGCTCTGGCCCGCGGGCCTGCTGGCCGTGGCCTCGCCCTGGCTCGCGGCGTGGGCGCTGGAGGGGCCGCTGGCGGGCTGGGCAGGGTATTTCAATGGCCGCGCCCTGAACTGGCTGGGCTGGGTGTCCCGCAAGCCCTTCACCGAGGACTACGTGCCCGTGTTCCCCTGGCTTGGCGTGATGTGGTGGGGCATGGCCTGCGGGCAGTGGCTGCTGGCCCGGCGCACATCCTGGATTGCCGGGCCCCTGCTGCGCGCTGCGGCGCCGCTGGCGGTTCTGGGGCGTTACAGCCTGGGCTACTACATGCTGCACCAGCCGGTCATGATCGGCGCCTTGATGCTCTGGGGCTGGCTTGTGCGGTCGTAGATCCGTGCGTTATTGAGCAGCGGTTTTTGCGGATCGCTGGTCCACGGCCTCGCGCAGGGCCTTGCCGGGCTTGAAGTGCGGCACGCGCTTTTCGGGGATGTGCACGGCCTCGCCGCTGCGCGGGTTGCGGCCCATGCGGGGAGGGCGATGGCTCACCGAGAAACTGCCAAAGCCACGGATTTCGATGCGGTGCCCGCGCACCAGGGCGTCGCTCACGGCATCCAGGATGGTCTTGACGGCATATTCGGCATCGCGCTGCGTGAGCTGGCCAAAGCGTGCGGCCAGTTCTTCGACGAGGTCAGATCGGGTCATGGGTCAGCAACAAATATGCGGTGGGTGATGTGACGGCGGGCGCCCAGGGCGCCCGCCGTTGTGGGCCGCCACCCTGGAGGGCGGCGGCGACCGGGTCGATGCCTTTGCAGGCCCCGGCGATTACTTGTCGGAGCTGTCCAGCTTGGCGCGCAGCAGGGCGCCCAGGCTGGTCGTACCGGCATTTTCCTTGGCGGACTGGGCCGACAGGTGGGCCATGGCTTCCTGCTGGTCGGCCTGGTCCTTGGCCTTGATCGACAGCTGGATGTTGCGGGTCTTGCGGTCCACGTTGACCACCACGGCTGTCACTTCGTCGCCTTCCTTGAGCACGTTGCGGGCGTCTTCCACGCGGTCGCGGGAGATTTCCGAGGCGCGCAGGTAGCCCACGATGTCATTGCCCAGGTCGATCTCGGCGCCGCGGGCGTCCACGGTCTTGACCTTGCCGCTCACCGTCTGGCCCTTGTCGTTCACCGTCACGAAGGTGGTGAACGGGTCGCCGTCGAGCTGCTTGATGCCCAGGGAGATGCGCTCGCGGTCCACGTCCACGGCCAGCACGATGGCCTCGACTTCCTGGCCCTTCTTGTAGTTGCGCACGGCGGATTCGCCGGGCTCGTTCCAGGACAGGTCGGACAGGTGCACCAGGCCGTCGATGCCGGCAGCCAGGCCCACGAACACGCCGAAGTCGGTGATGGACTTGATCGGGCCCTTGACGCGGTCGCCGCGCTTGGTGTTCTGCGCGAATTCCTGCCAGGGGTTGGCGCGGCATTGCTTCATGCCCAGGCTGATGCGGCGCTTGTCTTCGTCGATCTCGAGGACCATGACCTCGACCTCGTCGCCCAGCGACACGAGCTTGTTGGGGGCCACGTTCTTGTTGGTCCAGTCCATTTCGGAGACGTGCACCAGGCCTTCGATGCCGGGCTCCAACTCGACGAACGCGCCGTAGTCGGCGATGTTCGTGACTTTGCCGAACAGGCGCGTGCCCGAGGGGTAGCGGCGCGACACGCCCATCCAGGGATCGTCGCCCATTTGCTTGAGGCCCAGGCTGACGCGGTTCTTCTCGGTGTCGAACTTGAGGATCTTGGCGGTGATTTCCTGGCCGGCCTGCACCACCTCGGACGGATGGCGCACGCGGCGCCATGCCATGTCGGTGATGTGCAGCAGGCCGTCGATGCCGCCCAGGTCCACGAACGCACCGTATTCGGTGATGTTCTTGACCACGCCGTTGACGATGGCGCCTTCCTTGAGCGTTTCCATGAGCTTGGCGCGCTCTTCGCCCATCGAGGCCTCGACCACGGCGCGGCGGCTCAGCACCACGTTGTTGCGCTTGCGGTCGAGCTTGATGACCTTGAATTCGAGGGTCTTGTTCTCGTAGGGGGTCAGGTCCTTGACGGGGCGCGTGTCGATCAGCGAGCCGGGCAGGAAGGCGCGGATGCCGTTGACGAGCACGGTGAGGCCGCCCTTGACCTTGCCGCTGGTGGTGCCGGTGACGAACTCGCCGGACTCCAGGGCCTTTTCCAGCGACAGCCAGGAGGCCAGGCGCTTGGCGGTGTCGCGCGAGAGGATGGTGTCGCCGTAGCCGTTTTCGATGGAGCCGATGGCCACGGACACGAAGTCGCCCACCTGGACTTCGATATCGCCCTGGTCGTTCTTGAATTCGTCGATCGGCACGTAGGCTTCGGACTTCAGGCCAGCGTTCACGACGACGAAGTTGTGCTCAACGCGCACGACTTCGGCGGTGATGACCTCGCCCGGGCGCATTTCGGTGCGCTGCAGCGATTCTTCAAACAGGGCGGCAAAAGATTCAGACATGTATTTCCTTGCCCGCAGACGGGTTTCCGGCAGCACCATTGCCACCGTTTCTAAGACTGCCTGCGGAGGGGGGGCGGTTTGAGGCCGCGGTTCGGGTTGCAACAACCGCAAGGCCGGTGCGCTGTCGGGGCGCGGAGGGAGCCTTGCGGGGCCTGTGCCGGCCCTTGGGTCCATTGCTGGTCAGAAGGGCTGGCGTGCCTGCCACCAGT
This sequence comes from Alicycliphilus sp. T452, assembly GCF_054512775.1. NCBI lineage: Bacteria > Pseudomonadati > Pseudomonadota > Betaproteobacteria > Burkholderiales > Comamonadaceae > Alicycliphilus > Alicycliphilus sp. T452. The sequence continues at coordinate 62,200 of NZ_JBTNEH010000008.1, read as the reverse complement.
CGAGCACCTGCGCCACGGCTTGTTCCACCGTGAGCGCCGAGCTCTCGAGCAACAGGGCGTCCTGCGCCGGCTTGAGCGGTGCGACGGCGCGGGACTGGTCCCGTGCGTCGCGCGCTTCGAGCTGAGCGCGAAGGTCGAAGATATTAGCGGAAATTCCCTTGGAAATCAATTGTTTATAGCGCCGCTCGGCGCGGCATTCGGCGCTGGCCGTCAGGAACACCTTGAGCGGCGCGGCGGGGAAGATCACCGTGCCCATGTCGCGCCCGTCGGCCACCAGGCCCGGCAGGCGGCGAAAGCCGTGCTGCAGTGCGACCAGGGCCGCGCGCACGGCGGGCAGGGCGGACACGCGCGAGGCGTTCATGCCCGCTTCCTCGGTGCGGATGGCCTCGGTGACGTCGTCCTGGCCCAGCCAGATGCGCTCGCCCTCGAAGCGCACGGGCAGGCCGCGCGCCAGATCGGCGATGCGCTGCTCGCCGGCCTCGCCGATGGCGATGCCGGCGCGCGTGGCGGCCAGCGCCGTGATGCGGTAGAGCGCGCCCGAGTCCAGGAAGTGGTAGCCCAGTTGCCGGGCCACGGCCGCTGCCACCGTGCCCTTGCCCGAGGCCGTGGGGCCGTCGATGCAGATGACCGGGATGCGGGCCGCGTCGGCCCGGGCGACCTGGAACAGCGCCTCGAAATAGTCGGGGAAGGTCTTGGCCACGCATTGGGGGTCTTCGATGCGCACAGGCAGGCCGGCGGGGTTGAAGGCCGCCAGCGAGAAGCACATGGCCACGCGGTGGTCGTCGTAGGTGTGGATGCTGGCGCTCTTCCAGTCGGCCGCGCGGGCGGGGGGCGTGATGCGCAGGTAGTCCGCGCCTTCCTCCACGCTGGCGCCGAGCTTGGCGAGCTCGCAGGCCATGGCGGCGAGACGGTCGGTCTCCTTGACGCGCCAGCTGGCGATGTTGCGCAGCGTCGTCGTGCCCTGGGCGTACAGCGCCATCACAGCCAGCGTCATGGCCGCATCGGGGATGTGGTTGCAGTCGAGGTCTATGGCCCGCAGGGGCCAGCTGCCGCGCTCGATCTGCAGCCAGTTGGGGCCGCCGGTGATCTGCGCGCCCATGGCGCGCGCGGCTTCCACGAAGCGGATGTCGCCCTGGATGGAGTCCTGCCCCACGCCCAGTATCTTGATGCCTTTTTGGCCTTCAGGGCTTTGTGCTATTGCGCCAAGAGCTATGAAATAGCTAGCTGAAGAGGCGTCGGCCTCCACGTGGATCTGGCCGGGCGAGCGGTAGCGGCTGCCGGCGGGGATGGTGAAGCGCTGCCACTCCTCGTGGCGCACGGCAATGCCGAAGCGCGAAAGCAGCTCCAGCGTGATGTGGATGTAGGGCCTGGAGATCAGCTCGCCCACCACCTCGATCACCACGTCCTGCTCTTTGGCGACCAGCGGCAGCGCCATCAGCAGCGCGGTGAGGAACTGGCTGGACACATCGCCGCGCACGCGGATCGGCTCGTGCAGCCGCAGCGCGGGCAGGCCGGCGGCATGCCGGATGGACAGGGGCGGGTAGCCCTCGTTGCCAAGAAAGTCGATGCGGCAGCCGAGCTGGCGCAGTGCATCGACGAGGTCGCCGATGGGGCGCTCGTGCATGCGCGGCACGCCCGACAGCTCGAACTCGCCGCCCAGCAGCGCCAGCGCCGCGGTCAGGGGGCGCATGGCCGTGCCTGCGTTGCCCATGAACAATTTGGCGGGCGAGCGCGGCAAAGTTCCATCCGGGCCGCCCAGGCCGGTGATGCGCACCAAGCCATTGCCGGCCTCGTCGACCGTGCAGCCGATGGCGCGCAGCGCGTCGAGCATCACGCGCGTGTCGTCCGAGGCGAGCAGGTCGTGCACCTCGGTCGTGCCCTGGCTCAGGGCGGCCAGCAGCAGCACGCGGTTGGAGATGCTCTTGGAGCCCGGCAACTGCACGGTGCCGCCGGCGCCGGCGAGGGGGGGCAGGTCGAGAAAGGCGGTGCTGAACATCAGGCGTCCTTGTGGCCGCGCTGCGCGCCCATGCGCCAGTGGGCGCGGGCGTGGCTGGCCAGGGTGATGAGGTCTTCCAGGGGCTGGTCGCTGTCGGCCTGCATGGCGTCCTCCAGCCCTTGCAGCGCCTGCTTGAACAGGCGCGACTGGGCCAGCACCTCGTCGCGGTTGGCGCGCAGGATGTCGCGCCACATCTTCGGGTCGCTGGCGGCGATGCGCGTGAAGTCGCGGAAGCCCGGCCCGGCCAGCGCCAGCAGTTCGTTGGCGTTGGGCTGGGCGTTGATGCTCGAGAGCATGGCGAACGCCAGCATGTGGGGCAGGTGGCTCACGGCGGCGAAGGCGGCGTCGTGCGATTCGGGCGACATGCTGCTCACGCGGGCGCCGAGCTGCGTCCACAGCTCCTCGGCGCGGCGCAGCTGGGCCGTGAGCGTGCGCTCGGTGGGCGTGAGGATGACCTGGCGGCCGTGGTACAGGTCGGCATCGGCATGTTCAACGCCCGAGACCTCGCGCCCCGTGATCGGGTGCGCGGGCACGAAGCTGCCAAGCTGGCCCTGCAGCCCGCTGCGCGCGGCCTGCACCACGTCGGCCTTGGTGGAGCCCACGTCCATCACCAGCATCTGCGGCGTGACCAGGTGCTTGATGGCCTTGAGCGTGGCCTCGGTGGCGGCCACGGGCACGGCCAGCAGCACGATGTCGGCGCCGGCGGCGGCCAGCAGAGCCGAGGGCGCCTCCACGTCGATCACGCCGAGCTGGCGCGCCCGCTCGGTGGTCGAGGGCGACTTGCTGTAGCCCACCACGCGTTGCACCAGGCCGGCCTTCTTCATGGCCAGCGCGAACGAGCCTCCCATGAGGCCGCAGCCGATGAGTCCGAGCTGTTCAAACATGGGAATCTCTTTGGTTACGCATGATGCATTGGTGGAGAGCGCAGCTCATGAAACTGGCGCGGCCCAGGCCAGCGGCCGCCGCGCAAGGGCTGCCCCGCCGCGTTGGAGGCGTCCCCCTTCCCGCAGCGCGTAGCGATGCGAGAGAAGGGGGAAGGCGCGAAGCGCCACAGGGGGATGCTCACTGTCACGCTGCGACGGGGTAGGTGCCGAGCAGCTTGTAGAAGGCGCACAGCTGCTGCAGCTCGGCCAGCGCGGCGGCCACGTTGGCCTCTGCGGGGTGGCCTTCGAGGTCGATGTAGAAGTAGTACTCCCACTGGCCGGTGCGCGCGGGGCGCGATTCGAAGCGGGTCATGGACACGCCGTGTTTTTTCAGCGGCACCAGCAGGTCGTGCACCGCGCCGGGGCGGTTGGGCACGGAGATGATGAGGCTGGTGCAGTCGCGGCCCGTGGGCGCGGGCGTGGCCAGCGTGTGCGGCAGGCAGATGATGGCGAAGCGCGTGCGGTTGTACGCGTCGTCCTGGATGGCGTGGGCCACCACGTGCAGGCCGTACTGCTGCGCCGCGCGCTCGCTCGATATGCCGGCCCAGGCCGGGTTGGTGGCGGCCAGGCGCGCGCCCTCGGCGTTGCTCGACACCGGGCGGCGCTCGGCATGCGGCAGGTGCTTGGCGAGCCACGCGTGGCACTGCGCCAGCGCCTGCGGGTGGGCCAGCACGGCCTCGATGCCCTCGGCCGAGTTGACGCTGCGCAGCAGGTTGTGGCGGATCAGCAGGCTCACCTCGCCGACCACGTGGCAGGGCGTGTGCAGGAACATGTCGAGCGAGCGCGTGACCACGCCCTCGTTCGAATTCTCGACGCCCACCACGCCGTACTGCGCGCTGCCCGCGGCCGTGGCGTGGAACACCTCGTCGAAGCTGTTGCAATACATCAGGTCGGCCGCGCCGCCGAAGTACTCGATGGCCGCCTGCTCGCAGAACGTGCCCTCGGGGCCCAGCACGGCCACGCGCTGGGGCGATTCGAGCGCGAGGCACGCGGACATGATCTCGCGCCAGATGGCGGCCACATGCGCATTCTTGAGCGGGCCGGGGTTGGCCCCCTGGATCTTCTCGATCACCTGCGCCACGCGGTCGGGGCGGAAGAAGGGCGTGCCCTCGCGCTTCTTGAGCTCGCCCACCTGCTCGGCCACGCGGGCGCGCTGGTTGACGAGCTGGAGCAGCTGGTGGTCCAGCGAGTCGATCTGCACGCGCAGATCGGCCAGCGCGGGGCTGGCCTGCGGGGTGGTGCTCATTGGTTTGTCTGCCATGGTTTTGATAGCTGTTGGCGCTTGCCTCTGTTGGTTTTCAGCATGAAATCCATATGAAAGCCTTGAGTGCCAAGCGCGGCCAGCTCATTTTTTATGAGTGGATTCAGGCGCAGGAGCGCTCGAAGTCGCGCATGTAGTCCACCAGCGCCTGCACGCCCGCGAGCGGCATGGCGTTGTAGAGGCTGGCGCGCATGCCGCCCACGGACTTGTGGCCCTTGAGCTGCAGCAGGCCGCGCTCCTTGGCGCCGGCCAGGAACGCCTCGTTGCGCGATTCGTCGCGCAGGAAGAAGGGCACGTTCATGCGCGAGCGGCAGTTGGCCGCCACCTTGTTCACGTAGAACTGCGAGCCGTCGATGTAGTCGTAGAACAGCTTCGCCTTGGCGATGTTGCGCCGCTCCATCGCGGCCACGCCCGTGGCGTCGCCCTCGCGCTGGCGCTTGAGCCACTGGAACGTGAGGCCCGCCATGTAGATGCCCCAGGTGGGCGGCGTGTTGTACATGGAGTGGTTGTCGGCCACGATTTTGTAATCGAACGCGCTCGGGCAGATGGGCAGCGCGTGGCCCAGCAGGTCCTCGCGCACCACGACCAGCGTCAGGCCCGCGGGGCCGATGTTCTTCTGCGCGCCGCCGAAGGCCAGGCCCACGCGGCTCCAGTCGACGGAGCGCGAGGCGACGTGCGACGAGAAATCGACCACCAGCGGCGCGTCGCTGCCCAGCGCGCGCAGGTCGGGCAATTCCTGGAACTCGATGCCGTGGATGGTCTCGTTGCTGCAGACGTGCACGTAGCTCGCGCCGCGCGAGAGCTGCCACGTGGCCGGGTCGGGCAGGGTGGTGAAGCCGCCTTCCTCGCTCGATGCGGCGGTGCGTACCTCGGCGGCGTACTTCTGCGCCTCCTTGCGCGACTTCTGGCTCCACGAGCCCGTGACCACGAAGTCCACCGTGGCCGCGCGCGAGAGGTTCAGTGGCACGATGGCGTTCTCGGCGATGCCGCCGCCCTGCATGAACAGGATCCTGAACCCGGGCGGAATGGCGAGCAGCTCGCGCAGGTCGGCCTCGGCCTGCTCGTAGATGGCGATGAACTCCTTGCCGCGGTGGCTCATCTCCATCACGCCCATGCCGCTGCCGTGCCAGTCGAGCATCTCGGCGGCAGCCTGCTGCAGCACTTCTTCAGGGATGGCGGCCGGGCCGGCCGAGAAGTTGTAGGGGCGGTTCATGGTATTTCAGTCAAATATGCCTCCAGCGCTTGTGTGGCAAGCGCTGGCAGCTATTGTTTTCGATAGTCAATGCGAGTCGTCCGCGGCAGGAGCCGTGTCCGCGCCATCGGCCTCGGCGGCGTTGGCGTCGTTCTCCACGATGCGCTGCAGGCCGCTGAGCTTGGCGCCCTCGTCCAGCGAGATCAGCGTCACGCCCTGCGTGGCGCGGCCGAGCTCGCGGATCTCCGACACGCGCGTGCGCACCAGCACGCCGGTGTCGGTGATCAGCATGATCTCGTCGTCGGCATGCACCAGCGTGGCGGCGACGACGCGGCCGTTGCGCTCGCTCTGCTGGATGGCGATCATGCCCTTGGTGCCGCGGCCGTGGCGCGTGTACTCGGTGATGCCGGTGCGCTTGCCGTAGCCGTTCTCGGTGGCGGTGAGCACGCTCTGGTTCTCGTCCTCGGCGACCAGCATGGCGATCACGCTCTGGCCGTCCTCGAGCTGCATGCCCTTGACGCCGCGCGCGTTGCGGCCCATGGGGCGCACGTCGTTCTCGTCGAAGCGCACGGCCTTGCCGCCGTCGGAAAAGAGCATCACGTCGTGCTGGCCGTCGGTCAGCGCCGCGCCGATGAGGTAGTCGCCCTCGTCCAGGCCCACGGCGATGATGCCGGCCTTGCGCGGGTTGGAGAACTCGTCGAGCGCCGTCTTCTTCACCGTGCCCATGCTGGTGCCCATGAACACGTAGCGGTCGGCGGGGAAGCTGCGCATCTCGCCCGTGAGGGGCAGCACCACGTTGATCTTCTCGCCCTCCTGCAGGGGGAACATGTTGACGATGGGCCGCCCGCGCGAATTGCGCGAACCGGCGGGCACCTCCCAGACCTTGAGCCAGTACAGCCGGCCGCGGTTGGAGAAGCACAGGATGTAGTCGTGCGTGTTGGCGATGAAGAGCTGGTCGATCCAGTCGTCTTCCTTGGTCGCCGTGGCCTGCTTGCCGCGCCCGCCGCGCTTTTGCGCGCGGTATTCGGAGAGGGGCTGGCTCTTGATGTAGCCCGTGTGGCTCAGCGTCACCACCATGTCGGTGGGCGTGATCAGGTCCTCGGTGGAGAGGTCCTGCGCGCTGTGCTCGATGGTGGAGCGGCGCGCGCCAAGTTTGGACTGGCCGAACTCCTGGCGCAGGGCGGAGAGCTCCTCGCCGATGATCGTCGAGACGCGCGCGGGCTTGGCCAGGATGTCCAGCAGGTCCTCGATGACCGCCATGACGTCCTTGTATTCGGCCACGATCTTGTCCTGCTCCAGGCCCGTGAGGCGCTGCAGGCGCATCTGCAGGATCTCCTGCGCCTGCGTGTCCGACAGGCGGTACAGGCCGCCTTCCTGCATGCCGAATTCGCGCTCCAGCCCTTCGGGGCGGTAGTCGTCGGCGTTCACCACGCCGCCGTCCTCGCGCGTGCGCGTCAGCATCTCGCGCACCAGCTGGCTGTCCCAGGAACGGCTCATCAGCTCGGCCTTGGCCACGGGCGGCGTGGGCGCATTGCGGATGATGCGGATGAACTCGTCGATATTCGCCAGCGCCACCGCCAGGCCTTCGAGCACATGGCCGCGCTCGCGCGCCTTGCGCAGCTCGAACACCGTGCGCCGCGTCACCACCTCGCGGCGGTGCTGCAGGAAGACCTGGATCAGGTCCTTCAGGTTGCACAGCCTGGGCTGGCCGTCCACCAGCGCCACCATGTTCATGCCGAAGGTGTCCTGCAGCTGCGTCTGCTTGTACAGGTTGTTGAGCACCACCTCGGGCACTTCGCCGCGCTTCAATTCGATCACCAGGCGCATGCCGGACTTGTCCGACTCGTCCTGGATGTGGCTGATGCCCTCGATCTTCTTCTCGTGCACCAACTCGGCCATGCGCTCCTGCAGCGTCTTCTTGTTGACCTGGTAGGGCAGCTCGTCGACGATGATGGCCTGGCGCTGGCCGCGGTCGATGTCCTCGAAGTGCACCTTGGCGCGCATCACCACCCGGCCGCGTCCCGTGCGGTAGCCTTCCTTCACGCCGTTGATGCCGTAGATGATGCCGGCCGTGGGGAAATCCGGCGCGGGGATGATCTCCATCAACTCGTCGATCGACGATTCGGGGTTGCGCAGCAAATGCAAACAAGCGTCGACCACCTCGTTGAGGTTGTGCGGCGGAATGTTCGTCGCCATGCCCACGGCAATGCCTGCGGAACCATTGACCAGCAAGTTGGGCAGGCGGCTCGGCAGCACCAGCGGCTCCTTCTCGCTGCCGTCGTAGTTGGGGCCGAAATCGACGGTTTCCTTGTCGATGTCGGCCAGCATCTCGTGCGCGATCTTCGCCAGGCGGATCTCGGTGTAGCGCATGGCCGCGGCGTTGTCGCCATCGACCGAGCCGAAGTTGCCCTGGCCGTCCACCAGCATGTGGCGCAGCGAGAAGTCCTGCGCCATGCGCACGATGGTGTTGTACACCGCGCTGTCGCCATGCGGGTGGTATTTACCGATCACGTCGCCCACGATGCGGGCGGACTTCTTGTAGGGCCGGTTCCAGTCGTTGTTGAGCTCGTGCATGGCATACAGCACGCGCCTGTGCACCGGCTTCAGGCCATCGCGGGCATCGGGCAGGGCGCGGCCCACGATCACACTCATGGCGTAATCCAGGTAGCTGCGCCGCATCTCCTCTTCTAGGCTGATGGGCAGGGTTTCTTTGGCGAACTGGGTCATGACGACGGTGGTGGGGACGGCGGGAAACAACCATTTTAGGTGCAAGAGCATGTCGCGGCCGAGCAACACATCCCCGGGATTGCGCTTTTGTCCTACTGCTGGCGCTCCTTCAAAGACGCCTTTGCGTTGTTACGTATGGCACAATCATTTCAACGTTTTTGGTGATGGTCACTGACGACGTCCCCGATTCGCAGCGCGGCTGCGGCTTTTTCCCTAAGAGGAGAACCATGAAGAAACTGAACAAATTGGCGATGTTGTTGGCCTCTGCCGTGATTGCAACCTCGGCTGGCGCCCAAGTGAAGGCGGCAGACGGCGGTAAGGTCATCGACAACTGGCAAAACGGTTCCGGCGAGCTTGTCTGGAAGAACGGCACGAACGAACTGTGCTGGCGCGATGCCAACTGGACGCCCGCCACTGCCGCCGAAGGCTGCGACGGCGCGCTGGTGAAGGCTGCTGCCGCTGCACCTGCCCCCGCTCCTGCCCCCGCTCCCGCCGCTGCTGCTCCCGCAGCACCCAAGCCCGCTCCTGCCGTCGCCAGCAAGGTCACCTACGCTGCGGACGCCTTCTTCGACTTCGACAAGTCCGTGCTGAAGCCCGAAGGCAAGGCCAAGCTGGATGACCTGGCCTCCAAGGTCAAGGGCATCAACCTGGAAGTGATCATCGCCGTGGGCCACACCGACTCCATCGGTACCGACGCCTACAACCAGAAGCTGTCGGTGCGCCGCGCAGAAGCCGTGAAGGCCTACCTGGTGTCCAAGGGCATCGAGAAGAACCGCGTGTACACCGAAGGCAAGGGCGAGAAGCAGCCCATCGCCGACAACAAGACCAAGGAAGGCCGCGCCAAGAACCGCCGCGTGGAAATCGAAGTGGTCGGTACCCGCACCAACTGATCTTCGGTCAGTCAATGAAAAGCCCCGGCAACGGGGCTTTTTTTATGGCTGAAGCACCTCCAGTGGGACAATGAACGCATGAATGAGTTCGTCAATGCCGATCCGGCAGAATTGGCCAAATTTTCAGAATTGGCGCATCGCTGGTGGGACCCCGACAGCGAATTTCGTCCCCTGCACCAAATCAATCCATTGCGGCTCGAATGGATCAATCAACTGTCGCCGCTTGAGGGGCAGAGAGTCCTCGACGTAGGGTGTGGCGGGGGGATCCTGTCGGACTCCATGGCCCGGAAAGGGGCAGAGGTGACGGGCATAGACCTGGCGGACAAGGCATTGCGCGTGGCGCGCCTGCATGCCTTGGAGGCGCAGACTCCGCGTGTCCAATACCGTGAAATCAGCGTCGAGGAATTGGCGCAGGAATCGCCTGGGTCATTCGATACCGTCACCTGCATGGAAATGCTCGAGCATGTGCCCGACCCCCAATCCGTGGTCACGGCCTGTGCCCGTCTCGTCAAACCTGGCGGCTGGGTATTCTTCTCCACCATCAATCGCAATGCCAAGGCATTTGCACTGGCGATCGTCGGGGCCGAATACCTGCTGAAAATGCTGCCGCAGGGCACGCACGAATATGCGAAATTCATTCGGCCCAGCGAACTGGCTGGAGCATGCCGCAATGCCGGCCTCGACGTGCTGCAGGTGCGCGGCATGCAGTACAACCCACTTACGGGGCGCTACTGGCTGAGCGGGGACACCAGCGTGAACTACATGTTTGCCGCGCGCCGCCTGTCCACATGAAGACGAACCCGTTCCGTACGGCGCGCGCGGTCCTGTTCGATCTGGATGGGACCCTCATCGACAGCGCCCCCGATCTTGGAGCCGCGGCCGACAGGCTTCGCACCGACCGGGGCCTGCAGCCGCTGCCTCTGCAGGCCTACCGTCCCATGGCTGGCGCAGGCGCCCGCGGGATGCTGGAAGTGGCTTTCGGGATCGCACCCGACCACCCGGACTTCCCCGGCCTGAAGGACGAGTTCCTGGCCAATTACGAACGCTGCATCCATGATCGGACCAGTGTGTTCGATGGCGTACCGGAACTGGTGGAGGCGTTGACGCTGCGCTCACTGCAATGGGGCGTCGTGACCAACAAGGTGACGCGCTTCACCTCGCTCATCGCGCAGCGGGTGGCGCTGTTCGACAGCGCCGGCGTCATCGTCAGCGGAGACAGCACGCCGTACTCGAAACCCCATCCCGCGCCGCTGCTGGAGGCGGTGTCCCGGCTGGGTCTGGCGGCGCACGAGTGCATCTACGTGGGCGACGACGTGCGGGACATCGCGGCCGGCCGCGCCGCCGGCATGCGCACCGTGGCCGCGCTCTACGGCTACCTGGGCTCCGGCGCGCTACCTCAGCAGTGGGGGGCCGATGCGATGATAGAAACTCCCCTGGACCTCTTGAATTTGCTGGGATTGGACTAAAATGCGTGCCAAGGGGCTGTCCCGGTTTCGACGTGGGTTCGGAATTGGTGCGGTGCATGTCGAGCTTGAGTGACGCTCGTAAATCTCCATTCACCAAAGTAACTGCAAACGACGAACGTTTCGCACTCGCCGCTTAAATCCGGCGAGCCTTGCAACAGCATGTTGGTGGGCTGGGCAAGGGGGTAGCAATACCTCCCGGCTGCAAGGGAATTTTCACCAGCTGGCCTTCTGCCGGGTACCTTGGCAGGGGGCAAGATCCAAGGGTACTGGCTGCCTGTATAGCGTGCGCCTGCGCGATACCGGTGGCGAGACTCAAAACAGAGCGCTAAACATGTAGATCTGCCCAAGGAAGGCTTGCGGACGCGGGTTCAATTCCCGCCAGCTCCACCAATACCTAAAATCCCAACCCTCATCGGTTGGGATTTTTTTTGCCCGTTCCCCCAGTGTTGGCGCGGTTTTCGGGCCTGGCCTCGCGAGCGCCACCCCTGCGAAGTCGTCTTTTTTGCCCCCACCGACGCCTCTCTGTTCTCCGTTTTCTCTGGTGGCCACGCGAGCGTTCTCGAGGCCATTTCCTTTGCTGGCGCGGGTTTAGAGGCGGTCGGTTGTGGTTGGCAACTCCTGTAGCGGTGGCGACTCAGGGTGACAATATGCTTTGCTACGCATTATTCTGTCGCGAGAAAAAGCCCTACTAACATTCCCTGATGAACTTTTCCTACCTGCTCCGGACTGTGGCCATCGCCGTCGCCACCTTCACAACCTTTTCGCCATCTGCTAACGCCCTAGAGGTTGGCACTCTGTCAAAAGCTGTTCAGGCTGAAGAAGCGCGGTTGGGCGCGCGTATCGGCATGGCGGTATTCGATGCAAAGGACAGGACCCGTTGGGCCCACAGGGGCGATGAGCGGTTTCCTCTGAACAGCACGCATAAGTCGTTTTCGTGTGCCGCGCTTCTGAAGCAAGTTGATCGGCGCGTGCTGGCGCTGGAGAACGTCATTTCCATTGAACGCGCCTCTCTCGTCACCTACTCGCCGGTGATGGAAAAGACGGGTGGACAAGTGACTTTGCGCGAAGCTTGCGCAGCCTCCGTCAGTTGGAGTGACAACACGGCCGCCAACATCGTTACAGATGCGATCGGTGGGCCCCAGGCCTTCACGGTCTTTATGCGCGACATCGGTGACCCGCATACCCGGCTCGACCGCAAAGAACCGGAGATGAATGAAGCCACCCCAAACGACTTGCGCGATACGACCACACCGAACGCCATCGTTGAAAGCCTGCGCCGCATCATTCTTGGCGACGTGCTGCGGGAGGACTCGCGCGCGTTGCTGACAGACTGGATGATTAACGATAAGGTCGCTGACGCGCTGTTACGTGCGACCCTCCCGCGCACTTGGTCTATAGCTGACAAGTCTGGTGCTGGCGGCCATGGCTCACGATCAATCGTCGCTGTCATCTGGCCTAAAGACCGCGACCCCGTCGTTGTAGGCATATACATCACGCAGACATCTGCACCGATGGCAGACAGCAATGCCGCAATCGCGAGGTTGGGCAGTGTGTTAGCGGACGCTCTTGGCCGCTGACTGAGTGCGTCGTCCGCCCCGATGTCCTCTTCGGGTGCCGGTAGTTCAACCCTGGAAAGTACCGGGCAGTACCTGTGTCTGGGCATTCCAACTGCTGGGCCAGGGGCGGCGCATCACCTTCTCCAGCACGGCATCGGGCGAGCTCACCAGCCGTTCCACGACCTTCGGGGCCAGGAGCGTCAGCCGCATGACCCGGCGCACCTGCGTCACGTCCATGCCTTCGGCCTCGGCGATCTCGGCTACTGATGCCGCCCGCTGCTCATCCAGCAGGCGTTGCCAGTGGTGCGCCAGTCCGAGCGCCCGCATCAACGCGGTGTCCTGCGCGGCCGACCGGGCTTCCCGCTCCCGGGTGGCCTCGGACAGAAATGCCTGCGGCGCGTCCAAGGGCGTGATGACCTGCTTCTTCAGCCCCCGCTTCACCAGCGTCCAGGGCACGAAGGTTTCCAGTTGCACGCCGCCTGCCGGGTTCGGCAGTTGATAGGTGACCGGATCACCCTTGAACCGGCCCCGGTGCTTCTTGCTCATGCGTCCTCCTCGAAGCGCTTCACGATCTGGCGTTGCGCCTCCCAGTCCGCCGGCAGCGGGTTGCGCTGGAACCAGATCAGGTTCATCCGGCGGGGCTGCCGCCCGGCCATCAGCAGTTCGAGGATGTCGGGCGCGAGCAAGGTCAGGCGCATCAACTCGTTGGGCACCGAGGGGTGCAGTCCTTCGGCACGGGCGATGTCCGAACCGCTCTTCATCACACCGGTGTCCACGAGGTGCTGCCAGTAGAAACCGCGTGCCACCCCCTCCAGCAGCGTCACATCGTGGACGTGGCGGTCGTCGGCGGCCACCCGCCGCGCGCCCCGGCGGCGAAACGTCAGGGGCACGAAGGTTTCCAGTGTGTCGTCCATCAGGCTTCGACCTCCAGCAGTTCCGCGCCGATGCCCCTTGGGGCGAACTCGCCGATCAGGGCGTCCCAGCCCAGCTCCCGCCACTTCACCTTGATGCCCTGCACCTCGCCGACGTGGACGAGGTCGATGCGCTCGATCATCAGGTTGGCGATGCGGTGACGCTCGACCGGGAACAACTGATCCCACACGTCGTTGAGCCGTCCCATCGCCATCACCGTGGTGGCCTCGTCGATCTGGGCCCCATTGCGCTGGATGTGGCGCACCACCGATGCGATGGATTCCGGGCTGGTCAGCACCGTGCGGATCTGGGCTACCACCGCCGCCTCAATCTCCGGCGCGGGCAGGCGCTCATAACTCTTGCCCGGTGCCCCGAACCTGCTTTCCGACTTGGACACGTAGTAGTGGTACTTGCGCCCGTTCTTGCGCGAGTAGGTCGGGTACATCCGTTCGCCCGAGGGGGCGTACAGCAGGCCGCGCAGCAAAGCGTCGGTGCGCGACCGGATCTTGGTTTCCACCGACCGGGCGTGCCCATCCCTGGCCAGCACCGTGTGGACCTTGTCCCAAAGCTCCTGGTCGATGATCGGCGGGTGAGCGCCGGCGTACCAGTTCCCCTTGTGCGATAGCTCCCCCAGGTAGATGCGGTTGCGCAGCAGCTTGTGCAGGTACTTCTTGTCGATGCGTGTGCCGCTGCGGGTCTGGCCCTCCTGCGTCGTCCAGGCCTTGGTCGTGATGCCGTCAGCAGTGAGGTTGACGGCGATCTGGGTCGGCGAGCCGATGGTCAGCATCTCCTCGAAGATGCGACGCACCACCGCCGCCTCGGCCTCGTTGATGACCAACAGGCGGTTGTCGACGTCGTAACCCAGGGGCGGGACGCCGCCCATCCACATCCCCTTGCGCTTGGCGGCGGCGATCTTGTCGCGGATGCGCTCGCCGGTGACCTCGCGCTCAAACTGGGCGAAGGACAGCAGGACGTTGAGCATCAGCCGACCCATCGAGGTGGTGGTGTTGAACTGCTGGGTGACCGACACAAAGGACACCCCGTGGCGTTCGAACACTTCAACCATCTTGGAGAAGTCGGCCAAGCTGCGCGTCAGGCGGTCGATCTTGTAGACCACCACGATGTCGATCTGGCCGCGCTCGATATCCGCCATCAGGCGTTTCAGCCCCGGCCGATCCGTGTTGCCGCCAGAGAAGCCGGGGTCGTCGTAGTCGTCGGCCACCGGAATCCACCCCTCGGATCGCTGGCTGGCGACGTAGGCGTGGCCCGCCTCCTTCTGCGCGTCGATGGAGTTGAACTCCTGGTCAAGCCGTTCATCCGAGGACACCCGGCAGTAGACGGCGCAGCGCTTGCGGGCGCGGGTAGCGGCAATCTCGCTCATCGCGCACCTCCCTTGCTCAGGCCAAAGAACAGCGGCCCCGACCAGTGCGCGCCCGTGATGTGGCGGGCCACCGCCGTCAGGCTCTTGAAGTTGCGCCCCTGGTACTCAAACAGCCCTTCGGCGGTGACTGTCACCCGGTGTTCGCGCTCGCCCCATTCGCGCAGCAGGATCGTGCCCGGCGCGAAATCGAACTCGCGCGGCTTGGCCCGCAGCTTGATCTTGGAGTGTTTTGCGCCGATGGCTTCCAGGCGCTGCTTGGTCTCGGGCGCAAGGCCACCGAAGGCTTCCTCCTGCAGCTTGTAGGCGAGACGGGACTCGACGTGCGTGCGGTTGGGGTAGTCCGGGCGACGCGGGAAATACCGATCCCACACCGTCCAGAGCTCGGACATCGGCAGGCAAGCCAGCTCCGCAATCCGCGCGGCGACGGATGCTTGTTTCTCGTTCATCACAACTTCTCCTCTTGATAGGGGGTTGTATGAACGCGCTGGTCGGGCAGGAAGCCAAGGCCAACTTCTCTCTGTTTTGGTTCATCCGCAGCAAGGGTGCGGACGATGGCAGCCGCAAGGATGGCGGCGATTTCGCCAGCACGGGCGCTGGCGCTCATCTCCGGGGGAGATGCGAGTTCGAGGTTCTTCATGACGGCTCCGAGGAATTGCAACCGTCAGGGATAGTGAGCCCGATTTTCCGAAGTAAATCTCAACGCTGATTAATCGGCGCGGCTCGATGGCCGGGCGCTGGTCGCTACGCTTTGACGAATGGCGACAGCACCTGATGCAGAAGATGGCGTGGCGGCGCATCAGCCAAAATCGGTGCAAGCAAGGCTGACAGTGGCTGCTGATCGACACCCGCCTGCGTGCTCGCCTGCTGCAAGGCATGGGCTGTGTCCAGGATGTCTGCGCCGGTGATCTCATAACCGTGGCCACGCGCAATCCAGCGCAGCGCTGACAGAGCGGCATGGATGGCGAACTGCGGTTGGTCGACTGCGAAGTCTCTGGCGGTGCGGGTCAAGGTCCGGGGATCAGTAGGACTTTGATTGGCGAGTTCAGCGGCGAGCGCAAACAGGCCCGCATCCTTGGCCGCAGCGAACCATTTGCCTTCTGTGCCGGGCGTGCTGGCGACCAGATCCCGCAGGATGAGCTCCGGTGGAACGTGGCTGTACTTCTTGGCGATGGCACGAAAGGTGGCCAGGTTCGTGGTGCCTTGGTTGGCCTCGATGGCATAGCGCCGGTAGGCTTCATCGGCCAAGCCTGACGACAGCAGGATGGCCTCGCAGGCCTCAGCGATCTGCCAGCCCGGATCGTTGAGTCCGCGTGAGTCCTCGGCATAACGGATCGCCTCGGCTTTCTTGCCCATCGCGGCCAAGGCCTTCACCCCCCAGCGTCGGTCGTGCCACCACTTGAACCGCGCCTTGTCGATCAGGGCCAGCAACTCGTCATGACGACCTGCCGCGAACAGCGCGGACAGACAGGCGCTGGTGCCCTTGAAGTAGCCATGCCCAGATGCGCTCGGACTCCACACGCTTTCAACGACAGGGATGAACTCATCGGCCCAGCGCGAGGCCATGTCCGGCGTCACACACAGTTCACCCCAGTGGTCGCCCAGCAGTTCGATGTAGGGTATTTCATCGTCCTGCAACGCCTGCCACAACCGATCCAGCCAGCGTTGCCGCTGTTTGGGCTCGACGTTGGCCTTGACGATGAGGGGCACCAGGGTCTCGATGGCTTTGTTCACGGCGGAGCCCAGCGCCCCGGAGGAGCTGTCTACCTGCTCCAGTGCGGGCGAGATCTTCTCCAGCAAGGTAACGGCACCCTCGGCGGCCAGCACCGGCTCCTTGCGGGCCACCTGCTTGATCTCGGCCAAGGCCTCCTTGATGCGCTGGATGGGCGTGTCCGAACGCCAGCCGAAGGCATGCCGCCGAAACCGTGATGCGAACTGCCATTTGTACGCGACGCCGGTCATGCATCCTCCATGACTTCGGAGGCGGCTTCTGGCTGGTCATCGTCCTCGACAGGGGCGTCAACGGTCGGCAGATTCAATTGCCAGGCATGCGAGCCTTTGACCCGAACGAGGTAGTTGCGCCACGGTGAGTTTTTACTGGTGAACAGGTTGGATGGCGAAGCGCAGCCCGTGTCCTCCATCAGCTTCTTGGTGTTCACGTGCGGCGAGCCCGCTGCATGGGCATCGACCAAACGCTGCAGCACCATGATCTTGGCTTTGTTCGTCACCTTCCACGGTGCTTGTCCAGGGAGGTATAGCGTGGCGGCATACCCATCCGGAGAGAGCTTCAGCGCAACCGAGGTGCCGCCCATGGCAGCCAGTTGCCCGTGGCGATAGGCCAGCTTCAACTGCGCCAAGTCGATGGCCGTCGTTGCACCAGCAGCAGACAGCACGTCCTCGATGGGTATCACCACGTTAGTTCCGGCAAACGGAAAGGGTTCCGATGCCGTGGTCAGCAGGATGCCGGGGACGCTGCGTGGACGCAGGCGCAAGGCGGTATCGACCTTGGCGTACTGGCGCTCGCTGGACATCTTGGCCGCGAAGTACAGCGCAATGTCATGGCCATCGATATCAAGCTCCCCCAGAAAAATCGGCTCTTCGTCCTGGTGCTTGCCACGCACACTCTGCAGTGCAGTGCCCAGCGCCGTGATGATCTCCTCGCGCAGCCAGTTCAGGTGCACCTTCCAGCGCCGGGCGTGCTTGGCGGGCAGCACCACATCCGCCCCCGTCAGTGGATCGCGGTAACGTACCTGATTGCCATCGGCACAGCGCTCCAGTTTGACGCTGGTGTGCTCACCGTTTGCCAGTTCGACGACCTTCTCGATGATCCGGTCACCCTCCGTGATGATGCCCTCGTCCTCGAAGCGGTCGATGTCGATACCAAGTTGCGCCAGGGCGAAGCCGTCCATCGTGTTGGTGGCGTACTCCAGCAGGCGTGCGACCTGCACCACCAGTTTCGGGTCATCGATTCCTGACCCCGGGTGCAGGGGCTTGAGCACGCCCAAGGCTTCGAGCAACTGCGTCCCAGCCTGCCGCAAGCGTGCGTCTTTCTCGCCTTGCAGACTGCATCGGCCGGGCTCGGCCAGCACGATGGACAGCGGCGTTTCAGCCGTTTCGCCATCGAACACCAAGTCGGCCACCAGGGTCACGCCAAGGACGGCACCGGGTTGCGAGAACGGGTGGTTGCTCCAATGTTCATGGATGACTTCGTGCAGTTCCGCGCAGCTGTCGATGTGCAGCGAGACGGTATCGGTCGCGTGCCCGAGCAAGGCCTTCGCTTCAGTGAGATAAAGGCGCTCGACGCGCACGCCATCGAGTTTGGGTTTCGTGTCTTTCAGTGGCAGCGCGAAGCGGGACAGGTCATACCGTGAGCGATTGAGCGGTCGGCTCGACAGCGGAGCCTTGAAACCGTGTTTGGACAGCACATTGGCCAGTGGGGCCCGTGTCGACAGGGTGTGCGCATAAACCTCCACCACCTTGCGGTCAGGGGCGTAGACAAGGGTCGCGTCCCGCGCAGGGAAGTAGCAGAAGCTCTTGCGGCTGCGGTTGAGCATCTGCACAGCCGTGACCTGGTCACCCGCAAAACGCACCACCAGGTAATGCGTCAGCTGGGTGTCGCCGTTTTTCTTTTCTTCGGCCATCTGCACATGGATGACCTCGCAGGGCTCGGCCAGCCGCATGGTGCTGGTGAGCTGCGACTCCAGATCCTTCTTGATGGCGTCGTTCCAGATGAACGGTGGTGCGTCATCGCAGGGGATGTCAAAGGCATCAAAAAGGCGCTTGTTGCCCCGGATGTCGCCGGTGTTCAGGATCGATTCGGCAACATCAAACAGTCGCGCCGCGTCATCGGAGTGGGTGCGCATCCAGACCGAACGACCGATTTCGCCGCCGTCTTCGGCCAGAAAGGCAGCGATCAGCTCGTTGTCGTGCAATTGGTCTGCGACGGTGGTGAGAATCTGCGCACCTCTGGGCGAAGCCAGGCGCAGGATGCGCAGTGCCTCGCGTTCGGCGGGGTCACGTTGCTCTTTGCGAAGGTGCCGGACGTGCTCGATCAGTGCGGTGGGGAGTGTCTCCGCGTCTTGCGACCAGTCAAATCCTCGGGCCAGTGCCTGACACTCCTGCAGACCGCTGAAGCGCTTGAGGTTGGTCACATGCGCCTTCTCGATCAGTTCGAGCAGGCAGTGCGCGTTGGTCAGGGTCTTCTTGCCCATTGATTCTCCCTTCGGCCGTTTACATGGCCACAGTCCATTGGCGCATGACCGCCACCGATTGAGTCAGGCCCTGCGCCTGCAGGGTGTCCAGGTATTCATCTGCTGTCTTGGGCGGGTTCTTGAGTGAGCGCCGATGGTGAGCTACGGCCTCCAACACACCCGCCGGGAACAGATCCAGCAAGTCGACGATGAAGTCGTCGGGGTGTTGGGCCACGAGGTTGTAGGGTTTGAGCGCCTCAGGCGGGAAGTCCTTGAGGTTGAAGGTCACGATCAGGCTCGCGCCCGAGTGAATCGCGGCGGCCACCACATGACGGTCGTCCGCGTCGGGCAGTTGGATCGACGGGATCAGGTACTCAAACCCGGTGACCAGGCTGTCGCGGACATGGCTGTTCATCAGCTGGCGTGTTCGGTTCAACTGCTCGGCTGTGAGATCGGGCCGACTGGCCAGCACGTTGCGCGTCCACTCGTCGTGGATCGTGTCACTCCAGCGCGCCCGGTACAGATCCGACAGCGCCAGATGCATCAACAGATCGCGCAACGGTGCCGGGTAGAGCACGCAGGCGTCATAGACGACGGTGAAGTGCGAACTCATCCAGTCAGTACCCCATGCCGAGTTCCTGGGCCTGGGCCGCCAACTCATCCAGCGCCTTGCGGCGTTCCGCATCGATGCGGTTCTTGTAGGCGATCACATCCTGGTAACGCACGCGGCGATGGGTGCCGATCTTGTGGAACGGGATGTCACCTTTCTCCAGCAACTGGACAAGGAAAGGCCGGGAGACGTTGAGCACGTCGGCGGCTTCCTGCGTCGTCAGCTCCGCATGGATCGGAATGATGGATACGGCGTTGCCCTGGCCGATCTCGGTCAGCACATCAAGCAGTAGGCGCAGGGCCGACGTCGGGATCGACACGGTGTGCACTGCGCCCTGGTCGTCATGGAAGTCGATCTGCTGGGTATCAGCACGGGTCTTGAGGACGGTCGACAGCGCCCGGCCGGACTCTCGGGCCAGGGCAATGTCTTCGGCAGAAGGCAGGGTTTTGGGGATGGCGGGAGCGTTCATAAGGGGTCTCCTCGTCGGGTCAAGGTACGCATTGAAGCCATTATAAACGAAATAACCGAAATCGCAATATCCGAAACAGAGGCGAAGATTCAATATAGATCAACAACTTACAAGAATTGCCGCACGGATCATGCGACGGCTGCTTGCCAGTCAAAGCCAAAAACGGACATGCGCAAGCCCAAGACATGGAGGAATTGAATAGGAACTCCCAAACAAAAGGAGTTCCACCATGCAAAAACACCCTGCACCTGTTCAATCCGCGCGGACCTTCTTTCCGCCGCTGCCAGAGGGTGAGCCACTGCTCGCGCTCAACGAGTTCGAACTCGCCGCCCGCTGGCGTCTGTCCGTCCACACCTTGCGTCGGTGGCGTCAAGACCAGCTGGGCCCGATCTTCTGCAAGGTCGGCTCGCGCGTCACCTACCTGATCTCCGAGATCGAGGCCTTCGAGCGGCGTGTTGCGCGCTACTCGACCTTCGCCCGTGCGTATCAGTGAGGAGGACGGCCATGAGCGATCTGACTATCTTCCCCGCCGACATCGCCGAGATGTCCGTCAGCCAACTGGCCGCACTGCCGCCCGAGCAGAAGCGCGAAATCGACAAGAACCTCGACGCGGCTATCGACTGGCTCAAGAAGGCGCGCACCAAGTTCGATGCGGCGCTCGACGCCGCCTACGGGGAGCAGGCCCGCGCCGCGCTGCGCGAATCCGGCCGCGATTTCGGCACCGCCCACATCAGCGATGGCCCGCTGCGGCTCAAGTTCGAGTTGCCCAAGAAGGTCAGCTGGAACCAGCAGCAATTGACCGAAATCGCCGAACGCATCGTGGCGTCAGGCGAGAAGGTCGAGGGCTACCTCGACATCAAGTTGTCCGTCTCCGAATCCCGCTTCACGAACTGGCCGCCTGCCTTGCAGCAGCAGTTCGCTGCCGCTCGCACCGTGGATTCCGGCAAGCCGTCTTTCACTCTTTCCCTTGATTCGGAGTAATGGCCATGAGTGCAATCATTCCCTTCCAGTTTGAAGCGCACGCTGTGCGCGTTCAGGTCGACGACGCGGGCCAGCCGTGGTTCAACGCCGCCGACGTCTGCGCAGCTTTGGAACTGTCGAATCCGCGCGATGCTCTCGCCAAACACGTCGATTCGGATGATGTCGCAAAACGCGACGTCATCGACAACCTTGGACGCACCCAGCGCGCCAACCACGTCAACGAGTCGGGCCTCTACGCCCTGATCCTCGGCAGCACCAAGGATGCCGCCAAGCGCTTCAAGCGCTGGGTCACCCACGAGGTATTGCCCGCGATCCGCGAGACCGGCAGCTATACCGCTCCCGCTGCGCTGGGGGCCTTGCCTGCACCGACCCATGACCGTGTATCCGCGATTCTGCTGATCGGCGAGGCTGTGGCGAAGGTGCCGGGCGTCAAGCCGGGCATCGCAGCGGCGGCAACGCTCACCTGCATTCAGGAGAACACGGGCATCACCACCGAGGTGCTGCGCCGCGCGCTGCCGTCGGCCAACGAACCGATCTGCGCGCTCAACGCCACCCAGCTCGGTAAGCTGCTCAACCGCTCGGCCAAAGCCACGAACCAGATGCTGGCAGCGGCTGGCCTGCAGTTCCGGAACGACCGTGACGAATGGGAACTGACCGAGGCGGGTGAAGCATGGGCCGAGGCCATGCCGTATTCGCGCAATGGCCACAGTGGCTACCAGATCCTCTGGAATCCCGCCGTCGCCGATGAGCTGAAGGAGGCCGCGTGATGAGCCTTCCCATCATCTCCGCGCAGCAGCGCATGGCCGAACGCAAGGGCGTGAAGCTGCTGATGCTCGGCAAATCCGGCATCGGCAAGACCACCCGGCTCAAGGATCTTGACCCGGCCACCACGCTGTTCCTCGACATAGAGGCTGGTGACTTGGCGGTGGCCGACTGGCCCGGCGACACCATCCGTCCGGCATCCTGGCCGGAGAGCCGCGACTTCTTCGTGTTTCTCGCGGGCCCGGACAAGTCGCTGCCGCCGGAGTCGGCGTTTTCGCAGGCGCACTTCGATCACGTCGTCGAGAAGTACGGTGACCCGGCGCAACTGGACCGCTACCAGACCTTCTTCCTCGACTCGATCACGCAGCTGTCGCGCCAGTGCTTCGCGTGGTGCAAGACGCAACCCGGCGCGGTCAGCGACCGTACCGGCAAGCCGGACATGCGCGGCGCCTACGGCCTGCTCGGGCAGGAAATGATCAGCGCCTTGACCCATCTGCAGCACGCACGCGGCAAGAACGTGGTGTTCGTGGCCATCCTCGACGAGCGGCTCGATGACTACAACCGCAAGGTGTTCGTGCCGCAGATCGAAGGCAGCAAGACCGCACTGGAACTGCCCGGCATCGTCGACGAGGTTGTGACGCTGGCCGAGATCAAGGCCCAGGAAGCAGACGGTAGTGGCAGCACCTACCGCGCCTTCGTCACGCACACCGTCAATCCCTACGGCTTCCCCGCCAAAGACCGCAGCGGTCGCCTCGATCCGCTCGAGCCGCCCAACTTGCGCGCACTGATCGCCAAGTGCGCGGGTGAGTCCGCCACGCCCGTTCGCACTGCCACCACCCAATCCCACGAATCTCAGGAGTAATCGCCATGACCCAGCAATCCACCACCAGCAACAACTGGAACGACTTCAACGACGCCGAATCGCAGCAATCTGGCTTTGACCTGATCCCCAAGGGCACCGTTGTCCCTGTGCGCATGACCCTCAAGCCCGGTGGTTATGACGATCCCAGCCAAGGCTGGGGCGGCGGTTACGCCACCGAGTCCTTCGACACCGGTTCGATCTATCTGGCCGCCGAGTTCGTGGTCACCGCTGGCGACCACGCCAAACGCAAGATGTGGTCGAACATCGGCCTGCATTCGCAGAAGGGGCCGACCTGGGGTCAGATGGGGCGCAGCTTCATTCGCGCCGCGCTCAACAGCGCCCGCAACGTCCACCCGCAGGACAACAGTCCGCAGGCCGCCGCCGCGCGCCGCATTCAGGGCTTCCACGAACTGGATGGCCTCGAGTTCCTCGCCCGCGTCGACATCGAGAAGGATGGCAAGGGCCAGGACCGCAACGTGGTCAAGGTCGCGGTCGAACCCGATCACCCCGACTACGCCAAGTTGATGGGCGTGCCGCCCAAGACCACGGGTGGTGGCACCTCCGGTGCTCCGGCACAGCCAGCGGCACCCGCGTATCAGGCAGCGCCTGCCCAACGCGCACCCGTGACGGGCAAACCGTCGTGGGCGCAGTGAGGGAGGCCGATGAAATGCTGGGTCTGCAAACGACAAGCACGCGGCTACGGCCACACGGACGGTCGATTCAAGACCGGCGATGCGCGCCGCTACGTGCTCGACTGGGTGTTCTGTTCCCGTCGCTGCCAGGACGCGTTCCACGCGCTGTACGGCAACTGGCAGCGGGCCAAGGAAGGTCGCATCGACAAGACGGAGGTCGCCATGATCGATCCGTCTGAAGTCGAACTGGCCGCCATGCGCCAATGCCTCAAGTCCTTCGGCGAGGCGGCAGGCGAGATCGGTTTCACCAAGCCTCTGGGCGACTACTCCGAGGCCGAAGCGCTGCGGGTGATCGATGCCATCGTCACTTGCTGGTCGGAGGCGATGGTCGCGCACCACGAGTCCAGCAAGTTTCCGCCCGTTCGGGGCTTGCCGCCCACGCCCGATCCGCTGGCACCCGATGCCGCCAATCCGTTCGCCGATATGGAGGACGACCTGCCCTGGGAAGAACCGAAGGGGAAGAAGCCATGATGGACTTCAATTCCTCATCGAGCATCGCGGGCCAGATCACCGCCCTGGTCGACGCCGGGTTGCAACAGGCCCGAGCCCGTCAATCCGAGCGCCAGTACCTCGGGGCCTCGCGCCTCGGGGTGGCCTGCGAGCGCGCCCTGCAATTCGAGTACGCCAAGGCTCCCATCGACCACGGGCGGGACACCCCGGGCCGGATGCTGCGCATCTTCGAGCGTGGCCATGTCATGGAGGACTGCATGGTCGCGTGGCTACGGGAGGCAGGCTTTGACTTGCGCACCCGAAAGGCCGATGGCGAGCAGTTCGGCTTCTCGGTGGCCGATGGTCGCCTGCAGGGACACGTCGATGGCGTCATCGTCGGTGGCCCGGAGGGCTTTGCCTATCCCGCGCTGTGGGAATGCAAATGCCTGGGCAACAAGTCCTGGAGCGATCTGGAGAGAAAGGGCTTGGCGATCTCCAAGCCCATCTACGCCGCGCAAGTGGCGATCTACCAAGCCTATCTCGAACTGCACGAGCACCCGGCGATCTTCACGGCGCTCAACGCCGACACGATGGAGATCTACACCGAGCTCGTGCCCTTTGAAGCAGCCCTTGCCCAGCGCATGTCGGATCGTGCGGTGAAGGTCATCTCAGCCACGGAAGCAGGCGAACT
Organism: Alicycliphilus sp. T452; assembly: GCF_054512775.1. NCBI lineage: Bacteria > Pseudomonadati > Pseudomonadota > Betaproteobacteria > Burkholderiales > Comamonadaceae > Alicycliphilus > Alicycliphilus sp. T452. The sequence goes on along the minus strand of NZ_JBTNEH010000008.1, from coordinate 38,213 downwards.
ACTGCCACGTGGCTTCCATGACCCGACCCACTTCGAATGTCGGATGTGTGCATGGCAAGACCGCTGCTGGAGGACACAAGCATGACCGACAACACCCTTTCATCTACCGGCATCGAACCGATGATCGACGCCAAGCAGGCGGCTGCCGCGCTGCGCCTGCCGTATTACTGGTTCGCCGATCACGCGATGCGCAGCAAATACCGGATTCCCCACTACCTGATGGGTGGGCTGGTGCGCTATCGCCTGTCAGAGCTTTCTACGTGGGCGGCACGCAATGCGGCAGCGCAAAGCCGCTTCGCGGGAGATACGGATACCGCCGTCGAGGAGGCCGAATGATCGACTTCAACGACACCGCCGTCCCCACCGGAAACCAACCACGCATCGTCAGCGATGCCGAGCGGGAGGAACTGCGCGCAGAACTGCTCGCCCGGCTGGAATCGGTGCTGTTCACTCTGTTCCCGGCAGGCAAGAAGCGCCGGGGCAAGTTCCTGATCGGTGATGTGCTGGGTAGCCCTGGCGACAGCCTTGAGGTGGTGCTTGAGGGCGAAAAGGCAGGTCTATGGACGGATCGTGCCGACAACTCCGGCGGCGATGTGTACGCGCTGATCGGCAATCACTTCGGCATCGATGTGACCCGCGACTTTCCGCGCGTGCTCGATGCCGCCGCCGATCTGCTCGGTCGTGCGCGTTCCGCACCGGTGCGCAAAGGCAAAAAGCAAACCGCGCCGGTTGACGAACTCGGCCCCGCCACCGCCAAGTGGGACTATCTCGACGCCACCGGCAAGCTGATCGCAGTCGTCTACCGCTATGACCCGCCCGGTGAAAGGAAGCAGTTCCGCCCTTGGGATGCCAAGCGGCACAAGATGGCACCGCCCGATCCACGGCCGTTGTACAACCAGCCAGGAATGATCAGTGCCGCGCAGGTGGTGCTGGTCGAGGGCGAGAAATGCGCGCAGGCCTTGATTGACGCGGGCATCGTGGCCACCACAGCGATGCACGGCGCGAACGCTCCGGTCGATAAGACCGACTGGTCGCCGCTGTCCGGCAAGGCTGTTCTGATTTGGCCCGACCGCGATAAGCCGGGCTGGGAGTACGCCACGCAGGCGGCACAGGCCATCTTGTCGGCGGGGGCCAAATCCTGCCACGTCCTCTATCCGCCCGAAGAGGCTGCAGAGGGCTGGGACGTGGCCGACGCCATCGCCCAGGGCTTCGATGTCGCCACCTTCCTCACCCACGGGCCGCGCCTTCAGATGCACGACGTGGCCGATGACGTTGATCCGGTGGTCAGCAGTGACGAATCCGTCTGGGGTACGGAGGACGCGCTGGCGCTGTCCTTCACGCGCCGCTACCACCGCGACTGGCGCTACGTGGCTGGCTGGGGCAAGTGGCTGGTTTGGGACGGGCAACGCTGGCGCACCGAGGACACGCTGGCGGCCACGGACTTGATCCGCAGCGTCTGTCGCCAAACGGCTGTGCGCGCCGACAACCCCAAGGTCGCCGCCAAATTGGCCAGCGCAGGAACGGTCGGCGGTGTGGAGCGCCTGGCGCGTGCTGATCGCAGGCACGCGGCCACCACCGACGAATGGGATGCAGATCCGTGGCTGCTCAACACGCCGGGCGGTGTGGTCGATCTCAAGACAGGCCGGATGCGCCCGCACGAGCGCGCCGACCGGATGACCAAGATCACCACAGCCACGCCCAGTGGCGACTGCCCGACCTGGAGGCAGTTCATCGACGAGGTCACGGGTGGCGACCAGGAACTTCAGTCCTACCTTCAACGGATGGTCGGTTACGCGCTGACCGGGTCGACGCAAGAGCACGCGCTGTTTTTCCTGTACGGCACAGGCGCGAACGGCAAGTCGGTGTTCGTCAACACGATGGCCACCATCCTGGGCGACTACGGGACCAATGCGCCGATGGACACCTTTATGGAGACGCGCACTGACCGGCACCCGACCGATATGGCGGGACTGCGCGGCGCGCGCTTCGTGGCGGCCATCGAAACTGAACAGGGCAAACGCTGGGCCGAGTCCAAGCTCAAGAACCTCACCGGTGGCGACAAGATCTCGGCGCGCTTCATGCGCCAGGACTTCTTCGAGTTCTTCCCGCAGTTCAAGTTGTTCGTGGCAGGCAACCACAAGCCCGCCATTCGCAACATCGACGAGGCGATGAAACGCAGGCTGCACCTGATCCCTTTCACGATCACCGTGCCGCCCGAACGCCGCGACAAGAATCTGCAACAGAAGCTCCTGGCCGAACGTGACGGCATCCTCGCCTGGGCCGTGCAGGGTTGTCTCGACTGGCAGCGCCACGGACGACTCAGTCCGCCACAACGCGTGGTGGACGCCACCGAGGAGTATTTCGAAGCCGAGGACGCCCTGGGCCGCTGGCTCGATGAGCGCTGCGTGCGCGAGCCCAACGCCAAGTCATTGACCGCCGAGCTGTTCAACGACTGGAAGCTGTGGGCTGAGGCTGCCGGGGAATTCACGGGCTCCCAAAAGCGCTTTGCCGATCTGCTGCTCACCCGTGGCATAGACAAATGGCGCAACGGTATGGGACTGCGCGGGTTTCAGGGCGTGGGCCTCAAGTACCCGCCCGCACCGTCCTACACCCCTTACGCCGATGACTGAAACAACCGCGTCTGACGGATCGGACGGACTACGTCGTAACTCCTACACGTGCGCGTGCGTGCGCGCCTCATGGGATGTTTCGATAAGACCCGTCCGATCCGTCAGGCCAGAGAGAAAAGGACTGAAACCATGACCACGACCATCCTCGCCCTCGATCTGGGCACTACCACCGGCTGGGCGCTGCGCGGCAGCGACGGCCACATCACCAGCGGTTCCGAAAGCTTTCGTCCGCAGCGCTTCGAAGGCGGCGGAATGCGTTTCCTGCGCTTCAAGCGCTGGCTCACCGAGCTGAAGGCCATCACCAGTGGCATCGACTGCCTGCACTTCGAAGAGGTGCGTAGCCACGTCTCGACCGATGCTGCCCACACCTACGGCGGTTTCCTTGCCACGCTCACCGCCTGGTGCGAACACCACCAGATCCCGTACCAAGGCGTGCCCGTCGGCACGATCAAGAAGCACGCCACGGGCAAGGGCAACGCTGGCAAGGACGATGTGATCGCTTCCATCACAGCGCGCGGGCACGCGCCGGTCGACGACAACGAGGCCGATGCCCTGGCGCTGCTCCACTGGGCGATCCAGCATCACGACGACGGCCAGGAGGTGTGAGATGAAAGTTCCCACACCGCAGTACCGCTGCCCCCTCGGGCGGCTGCAACCCCAGGCCACCGATCTGGACGCCATCAAGGAACGTGGCTGGCGTGATCAGCACATCCTGGTGGTCAACGCGTCCGACGAACGTCTGGACTTCATCGAGCGAGAGATCGTGCGTCGCATTGGCGAGCGCTTGTACGGGGGGGCGCGTCATGACTGAGTGGACGATTGAGGATGTGGCGGCCCGCTTCGAGGAAGCCGCCAGCACCGGACGACGCCTGCCCCCTGTGCGTGTGCAGGGCTACTTCAACACGTGGCCTGTCATCGTGCGCAAGGAGTGGGAAACGTTCGCAGCCGACGAGCACGTCTATCGACCGTTCCCACCCACACCCGAAGCCATCGACCGGATGCTGGAGACGATGAAGTGGGTGCAGTGGCTGGAGATCGAGCAGCGCCACCTTGTGTGGATGCGTGCCAAGCGCTACGGCTGGCGAGACATCACGATCCGCTTTGCCTGCGACCGAACGACGGCGTGGCGTCGCTGGCAGTCGGCGCTGAGGACGGTGGCGGATCGGCTGAACGTCTCGTGCGATCAGTGAGCAGTCCAAAGCATTTCACAACGCTGATTAATGCTTGCCGCATTTGCTCGCGCTTTCGGGTCAGATACAAAATGGAGCCCGCTGCGAGGTGCAACAAAGCAGGCCGATCAGAGGTAGTATTTCGGCTATCTTCTGGACAGCGGTGACGATTCGGCGAGCGGCCCGAGGCAAAAGGGGTCCTTCCTCGCCAGAATCCAATGCGGGGGGCGCGAGCGCGACGCTTTTTTAGCGGCAGGTCGCGGACAAGGTTACCAGTCGGCCAGGTTACCAGCTCCGGTTACCACCCCCAGGCGCAGTTACCACCCCACCAGAATCTTCATTCAACCAACCCGCCCGGCGGCAACGCTCGGCGGGTTTTGCTTTTGGGATTCCCACTTTGAGCACGCTCAACGTCGAGTACCGCAAGGTCGAGGCGCTGATTCCCTACGCCCGCAATCCGCGCACGCACGCCGAAAGCCAGATCGCCAAGATCGCGGCCAGCATCGTCGAGTACGGCTGGACGAACCCGATCCTGGTCGATGGCGACAACGGCATCATCGCCGGGCACGGGCGTTTGGCCGCTGCGCGCAAGCTCGGCCTGGATCAGGTGCCGGTGATCGAACTGGCTCATCTGACCGTCGCGCAGAAGCGGGCACTCGTGATCGCCGACAACCGGCTAGCGCTGGATGCGGGCTGGGACGAAGAGATGCTGGCCTTGGAGCTGGCCGAGTTGTCCGACGCGGGATACGACCTCGCTCTGACCGGCTTCGAGGATGCCGAGATCGAGGCACTGCTCACCGGCGCGGTGGCCGTCGCAGATGATGAATCAGAGTCTGAAGCCGACGAGTCTGACCCGGCCGACGACGTGCCGGAAGTACCCGTCATGGCGGTATCCCGCCCCGGCGATGTCTGGGCGATTGGCCCGCACCGCCTGGTCTGTGGTGACGCCACCGACCGGGACGTGGTCGCTGCGCTGATGCAGGGTGAAGTCTCTCGCCTGTGCTTCACCTCGCCGCCCTACGGCAACCAGCGCGACTACACCTCGGGCGGCATCTCCGATTGGGACGGCCTGATGCGTGGCGTGTTTACGCATCTGCCGATGGCTGGCGACGGTCAGCTGCTGGTCAACCTGGGCCTGATCCACCGCGACAACGAGGTGATCCCGTATTGGGACGCTTGGCTATCTTGGATGCGCCAGCAGGGCTGGCGGCGCTTTGCGTGGTACGTCTGGGATCAGGGGCCAGGGATGCCCGGCGACTGGCAGGGCCGACTGGCACCGAGCTTTGAGTTCGTCTTTCACTTCAACCGTGAAAGCCGCAAGCCCAACAAGATCGTCCCCTGCAAGCATGCGGGCCAGGAGTCCCACCTGCGTGCCGACGGGTCGTCCACCGCGATGCGTGGTAAGGATGGCGAAGTGGGTGGCTGGACGCACAAGGGCCAGCCGACGCAGGACACCCGCATCCCCGATTCGGTGATCCGCGTGATGCGCCACAAGGGCAAGATCGGCCATGACATCGACCACCCGGCTGTATTCCCGGTGGCGCTGCCGGAATTCGTGATCGAGGCCTACACGGACGTGGGCGACATCGTGTTCGAACCCTTTGGCGGCAGCGGCACGACGATGCTGGCGGCCGAACGCACCGGCCGCATCTGCCGCAGTGTGGAAATCGCTCCGGAGTACGTGGACGTGGCCATCAAGCGCTTCCAGCAGAACCACCCCGGTGTGCCGGTCACGCTGCTGGCAACAGGCCAATCGTTCGAACAGGTCGCCGCCGAACGCCTCGCCACCTCTGATGCCGAGGTGGTGGCATGAACTGGCTGGCCGACAAGATCGAACAGTGGTCGACCGCCAAGCTGCTGCCCTACGCTCGCAACGCGCGCACCCATTCCGAGGAGCAGGTAGCCCAGATCGCCGCCAGCATCGCCGAGTTCGGATTCACCAATCCGATCCTGGCGGGCAGTGACGGGATCATCGTCGCTGGCCACGGTCGGCTGGCCGCCGCCCAGAAGCTGGGGCTGGAACGGGTGCCGGTCGTCGTACTGGATCATCTGAGTCCGACGCAGCGCAGGGCCCTGGTCATTGCGGACAACCGCATCGCCGAAAACGCGGGTTGGGACGACGCGATGCTGAGGATCGAACTGGAAGCCTTGCAACTCGAAGGCTTCGATCTGGACATCACCGGCTTTGACGCAGACGCACTGGCCGAACTGATCGCGGGCGACGAGCCGGACAACGAGGGCGAGACCGATGAGGATGCTGTGCCTGAAGTCAGCGAGACGCCGATCTCGCGCCCAGGCGATGTCTGGATCATGGGCCAGCACCGGCTGTTGTGCGGCGACTCGACCGTGGCCGAGAGCTTCGACCTACTGATGCAAGGCGAAGTGGCGGACATGGTCTTCACCGACCCGCCGTACAACGTGAACTACGCCAACAGCGCCAAGGACAAGATGCGCGGCAAGGATCGCGCGATCCTGAACGACAACCTGGGTGAAGGCTTCTACGACTTCCTGCTGGCGGCACTGACGCCCATCGTGGCCCATTGCCGGGGTGGTATCTACGTGGCGATGTCCTCCAGCGAACTGGATGTGCTGCAGGCCGCCTTTCGCGCTGCCGGTGGCAAGTGGTCGACCTTCATCATCTGGGCCAAGAACACCTTCACCCTGGGGCGCGCCGACTACCAGCGCCAGTACGAGCCGATCCTCTACGGATGGCCCGAGGGGGCGACACGCCACTGGTGTGGCGATCGCGACCAAGGCGACGTCTGGAACATCAAGAAGCCGCAGAAGAACGACCTGCACCCGACGATGAAACCGGTGGAGTTGGTCGAGCGTGCGATCCGCAATTCGAGCCGACCCGGCAACGTGGTTCTAGACCCGTTCGGTGGCTCTGGAACCACGCTGATTGCTGCCGAGAAGTCAGGCCGCTCTGCGCGACTGATCGAACTCGACCCGAAGTACGTGGATGTGATCGTGCGCCGGTGGGAGGAGTTCACTGGCAAGCAGGCCACCCGCGAGGCGGATGGTGCGGTGCTTGATCAGGCGGCCAGCGATTCCTCGACGATCTCGCAGTGAATCACAAAGCCCGTCAGGTATGGCAGGCCGCGCGGGATGCCGTATTGCTTGCTGGGTTGGCGGCCAATCGTCCAGCCCATCCAGCGTTGGGTGGCGATGTTGATCGCATCCTGCAAGGCTTGGCCTTGGTATAACCCGTTCTGGACGTCGTCAGCAAAGTGGCGACCGTGGCGGCTGTCGAGGAAGGCCCGCACCGATTCGAGCGGCTGGCCGGTGGCGCCCGAGATGGCGGTCATCGCCAGGGGCCATGCGGCGCTGGCGTGTTCGTTCATCGTGCCCCAAAAGCCCCAGGCGTCGTTCTGGGTGGCGGGGATCTGCGTGGTGGTGTTCATCTCTGGCTCCTTCGGGTTGATCGTTGCGACACCCGTAGTAACGCGCTGTTCGATTGAGAAGCCAAGCTTACTGGGCGAAAATCTCTCGATGCTGAAACCATCAGACAGATCTCGCCAGTGTTTCTTAACGCCTATTCCTGAATTGGACTTGGCGGCAGATTGGTTGTCTTTGGCTGCGGATGCTGTGCTTGAAGGCCGTGAGGATGATGCGAAACAGTTGATTGCCAAAGCAGATATGCCAGTCCTCGGTGAGTTTGCGCAACGCATCACCGGAAAAATTGATCCAGCGATCCACTGGCAGTCTCGTATGCCCACTGATGTCCTGGCTGAACGAATTAAACAGCGTATGCCCAGTTCTTCGGTTGAGTACGGTATCTACCAGCGCGATGGTTGGCGCTGTCGCTTCTGCAGCATCAAAGTCATTTCCCCGAAAGCAAGAAAGTTGCTTGTGGAGATGTTCCCTGCGGTGGCGCGATGGGGCCGGGTCAATCGCGATAAGCACTACGCACTGAGTGCGTTGACCGCAACACTTGACCACATCCTTCCGCACAGTCGTGGGGGCACCAACGAAGAAGGCAATTTGGTCGCGGCTTGCGGCATGTGCCAGTTTGGACGCGGGCACTGGACGCTCGAGGAAGTCGGCTTTACCGACCCCCGCGAACGAGCACCCATCGTCGACAACTGGGATGGGCTGACGCGCTTACTGCATTAACAGCCTTCAGGCGATGCGGTACACCCGCTCGCCGCCCTCCGGCTTGTCCGACACGATGCTCAGGCCCAGCTTCTTCTTGAACGCCCCGGCGAAGGTGCCGCGCACTGTGTGTGCCTGCCAACCGGTGGCGGTGCAGATCTGGCCGATGGTTGCGCCTTCGGGGCGTTGCAGCATCCGGATCACTTCGGCTTGCTTGCTGTTGTCGCGGGTGCGCGGCTTGGCCCACGTTGCTTCGGCGGCGGTTACGGCAGCTTCCAGTTCGGGATCGCTCGCGGCGGCTGGCCCGCCTTCAGCATTGGCGATGATCTGGTCGAGATTGGCTTCGAATTGACCGATGCCTGTCTTGTTCACGCCGGGGCGCGACATTCCCAGTGCGTCGTAGCCCTCGGCGGCGACGAACCAGTCGGTGCCGTCGGTGGTGATCAGAGCACGGTTGAACATCCCGTCGAGCACTTTCTTGCGCGCGCCGCCTTTGATGTTGTCGGGGAACCAGTCGATCTTGCCAGCGCTGGTGTTGATGGCCTTGGCCAGGATGGCGTGCTGGGCCGGGGTCAGGTTGGTGGTGGTCATGGGCTGCTCCTTCGGGGGTGGTGGATGACGATGTGATGAACGCGCTGTCAGGGACTGAAGCCAAGCGCTTTCTGCTTGGCTTGGCGGCTTTCCCGTCAGTCCTTGGCGATTTCCCCTTCCGTGGCCTTCGGGCTCGATGCGCCAAATTCGACGCCCGCCTTGAAGGCCGCTTCCAACGCGTCCTTGAGGCACCACACCGCCGTGTCGTGGAAGTCGAGGCTGTCGGCGTTGCGGGTCTGCAGGGTTTCGATGCCGAGATGCTTCTGGGCGATGAGGGTGAGGATGGTGTCGATCTGGCTCATGGCGTTTTCCTTTCGGGGTTGGTTGGCGTGACGTGATGAACGCGCTGTTCCCGATGGAAGCCAAGCTCAATCTGCGGACATGACGAACAAATGATTGAAGGTGACGATGGGACTTTCCATTCGCGCCTACGCGCGCCACCGTGGCGTGTCGCACGTGGCCGTGAAGAAGGCCATCGACACCGGGCGGATCACACTGCTGCCAGACGGCACGATTGATCCGGATACCGCCGACGCGCAGTGGGCACAAAACACATTGCAACCCCGCAAGGCAGAAGCGCCGGAGAAGGTCAGCCCCGCGAAGGCGCGCGTACTGCCTGAGCGAGAGGTGCCCGAACCCGGCACCCCACCGTTGTCGACGGGCGGGACATCGCTGCTACAGGCACGCACCGTCAACGAAGTGCTCAAAGCCCAGCTCAATAAGGTGGAGCTGGCGCACCGCAAGAAGGAGCTGGTGGATCGGGCGCAGGCCGTGGCCCACGTGTTCAAACTTGCGCGCATCGAGCGCGACGCGTGGTTGAACTGGCCCGCGCGTATCTCGGGGCAGATGGCATCCACGCTCGGTGTCGATGCGCACCAGATGCACGTGGCCCTGGAGGCTGCCGTGCGCGAGCACCTGATTGAGCTGGGCGAGCTGCGCCCCAGAGTGGATTGACTGGGGATTGATGACGATGGACTACGAAGGCGCGCAGGAGATCGAACGGGCGTGGCGCGACGGGCTTACTCCCGACCCGCTGCTCACGGTATCGGAATGGTCAGATCGCCACCGGATGCTCTCCAGCAAAGCGTCTGCCGAGCCGGGGCGCTGGCGTACCAGCCGCACGCCGTACCTCAAGGCCATCATGGATTGCCTGTCGCCGACCTCGCCGGTCGAGCGTGTGGTGTTCATGAAGGCAGCGCAGCTCGGTGCGACCGAGATGGGGTCGAACTGGATCGGCTACGTCATCCACCACGCGCCGGGGCCGATGATGGCGGTCTGGCCGACGGTGGAGATGGCCAAGCGCAACTCCAAGCAGCGGATCGATCCGCTGATCGAGGAGTCAGCCGCGTTGGCCGAACTGATCGCACCGGCGCGCAGCCGCGACTCGGGCAACACGATCCTGGCCAAGGAGTTCCGGGGCGGCGTGCTGGTGATGACCGGTGCTAACAGTGCGGTGGGCTTGCGCTCGATGCCGGTGCGCTACCTGTTCCTCGACGAGGTGGACGGCTATCCCCTGGACGTCGAGGGCGAAGGCGACGCGATCTCGCTGGCCGAGGCGCGCACGCGCACCTTTGCCCGGCGCAAGATCTTTATCGTGTCGACGCCGACGATCTCGGGGGCCTCGGCCATCGAACGCGAATACGAGGCCAGCGACCAGCGCCGCTACTTCGTGCCGTGCCCACACTGCAACCACCCGCAATGGTTGCGCTTCGAGCAACTGCGCTGGGACAGGGGGCAACCGGAAACCGCCGCCTACGTCTGCGAATCGTGCGACACCGCGATTTCCGAGCATCACAAGACGTGGATGTTGGAGCACGGCGAATGGCGCTCGATGGCACAGGGCAAGACGGCTGGCTTTCACCTGTCGTCGCTGTACAGCCCCGTTGGCTGGCGATCCTGGCGTGACATCGCTGCGGCGTGGGAAGCCGCCGTCAACAAGGAGTCGGGATCGGCCGCCGCGATCAAGACTTTCAAGAACACCGAGCTGGGCGAGACCTGGGTCGAGGAAGGCGAAGCGCCCGACTGGCAACGGCTGGTCGAGCGCCGCGAGGACTATCGGATGGGCACCGTTCCACTAGGCGGCCTGCTATTGGTGGGTGCGGCCGACGTCCAAAAGGATCGCATCGAGGCCTCGATCTGGGCCTTTGGGCGCGGTAAGGAGTCCTGGCTCATCGAGCACCGAGTCCTGATGGGCGATACCGCACGGGACGCGGTGTGGAAGGCGCTGGCTGCGATGCTGGCCGAGAACTGGACGCACGCCTCGGGGGTGGCGATGCCACTGGTGCGCTTCGCGCTGGACACCGGCTTTGCCACGCAGGAGGCTTACGCCTTCGTGCGAGCCTGCCACGATCCGCGCGTGATGGCGGTCAAGGGCGTGCCGCGCGGTGCCGCACTGATCGGCACACCGACAGCCATCGATGTGTCGCAGGGTGGCAAGAAACTGCGCCGAGGCATCAAGGTGTTCACGGTGGCGGTTGGGATCGCCAAGCTGGAGTTCTACAACAACCTGCGCAAGAGCGCGGATGTGGGCGAGGACGGCTCGACCCCGGTGTTTCCAGCCGGGTTCGTCCATTTGCCCAAGATCGACGCCGAGTTCATCCAGCAGCTCTGCGCCGAGCAACTGATCACGCGCCGCGACCGCAACGGATTCCCGGTGCGCGAATGGCAAAAGATGCGAGAGCGCAACGAGGCGCTCGACTGCTACGTCTACGCCCGCGCGGCTGCATCGGCGGCGGGACTGGACCGCTTCGAGGAACGCCACTGGCGGGAGTTGGAGCGGCAACTTGGGGTAGCGCCCCCACCTGATGCGCTACCGCCCATCCACGACATCGAATTGAACGAGGCCACCCCCAGCGGTGGCCTCGCTGCTTCTGGAACCCGCAATACCGGTCGACGCGTCATCCGAAGCCGTTGGCTTCGCTGATGGCCGTCGCCTTCAAACCAAGGAGAACACATGAGTCTTGCCACCCGTATCGAGAGCCTGGTCATCCGGGTCGCCCAGGAGTTCAACGACGTCCGGGCGACGGCGGGAAACCTAGCCAGCCTGTCCACCACCGACAAGTCGAGTCTGGTCGCGGCGATCAACGAACTGAAGGCGGCGGTGCTCTCCGCAACCGCCATCGACGACAACCAGATCGCCACCTCCACCACCTACTCGTCGAACAAGATCGTGTCGCTGCTCGACGCGCTCAAGGCCGACATCCTCGGTGGAGCAGACGCCGCCTACGACACCCTGGTGGAGATCCAGCAGTTGCTGCAGAACGGCACCACGGGCCTGGCCGCGCTCCTCGCTGCCGTCAATCTGCGGGTGCGGTACGACGCGGCGCAAACCCTGACCGTTGCCGAGCAACTTCAGGCGCGCACCAACATTGGCGCGGTTGCGGCCGTCGATGTTGGCAACACCGACACGGACTTCGTCGTGATCTTCGACGGGGCGCTGGCCTGATGAGCCTCGCGTCCAGCATCGCCGCCCTGGCTGCGCGCATCGGCTTCGAGGTCAAGACCAAGATCGATGCCACGCACCCTGGACTTGCTCGGGTGTGGGTGAGCTTTGGCTACGTGGGCGGTCAGATCGTGATCGGCAGCGCGCACAACGTGGCCAGCGTCGTGCGTACAGCGGCGGGCCGCTACCGCGTGCATTTTGCGCTGGCGATGCCGGATGCGAACTACTGCTGGACGGCGCTCGCACGCAGCAGCAGCAACAGCGGCCAGCAGCGTGTGGCCGTCGTTCGCGCCAGCTCCGACCTGAAAACGGCCCAGTACGTCGACATCTCCTGCGCGACGACGGCAACGTCGTTCGACGACTCCTCCGAAATCAATCTCGTGGTGTACCGCTGATGGCCTACACAGAAACCCAGCTCCAGGCCCTGGAATCCGCACTCGCCAAGGGCGAACGGCGGGTGACCTTTGCCGACAAGACGGTCGAGTACCGCTCTGTCGACGAATTGATGGCCGCCATCCGCGAAGTCAGGCGGGGCCTGCTTCAGCAGGCGGCTGAGACCGGGCTGTTGCCCGGTGCCCCACGCCAGATCCGCGTCACCACGCGCAAGGGGTTCTGAGATGGCGTGGTTCTCCCAAACGGTGCGCCGGTTGTTCGGTGCCTCGCCGGTACACGAAGCCGCAGGTCGTGGCCGTCGCTCGCTGGCTTGGATGCCAGGCAACCCGGGCGCGGTCGCCGCGATGCTGGCGACTAACGCCGAGCTGCGCGGCAAGAGCCGTGACCTCGTGCGCCGCAATGCCTGGGCGCAGGCCGGTATCGAAGCCTTTGTGGCCAATGCGGTCGGCACCGGCATCAAGCCGCAGAGCCTGTCTGTCGACGAGCGGCTCAAGGCCGAGGTGCAAGCACTGTGGCGCGATTGGGTCGAGGAAGCCGACGCGGCAGGACAGACTGACTTCTACGGCCTGCAGGCTCTGGCGTGTCGGGCGATGCTCGAAGGTGGCGAATGCCTGATCCGACTGCGGCCACGCCGTCCGGAGGATGGCCTGTCGGTGCCCCTGCAGCTCCAGTTGCTGGAGCCCGAGCACCTGCCCATCAACCTGAACACCGATCTGCCGTCCGGCAACGTCGTGCGCTCCGGCATCGAGTTCGACAGCCTGGGCCGGCGCGTTGCCTACCACCTGTACCGCTCGCACCCGGAGGACGGGCCGTACTTGTCACCGATTGCCCCGATGTCGGGCCAGGGCGGGATGGACACGGTGCGCATCGATGCCAAGGAGATCATTCATCTGTTCCGAGTGCTTCGCCCGGGTCAGATCCGGGGCGAGCCGTGGCTGTCGCGGGCGCTGGTCAAGCTCAACGAGCTCGACCAGTACGACGACGCCGAGCTGGTGCGCAAGAAGACCGCCGCGATGTTCGCGGGTTTCGTCACGCGCGCCAACCCAGAGGACAACCTGATGGGCGAAGGTGCAGCGGACGCCGACGGGATTGCGCTCGCCGGGCTGGAGCCGGGAACGCTGCAGATTCTGGAGCCCGGCGAGGACATCAAGTTCTCCGATCCGGCTGATGTTGGCGGTTCGTACTCCGAATTCCTGCGCACCCAGTTCCGCGCGGTTGCCGCCGCCATTGGTGTCACCTACGAGCAGTTGACCGGCGATCTGACCGGCGTGAATTACTCGTCCATCCGCGCCGGGATGCTGGAGTTCCGGCGTCGCTGCGAGATGGTGCAGCACGGGGTGCTGGTGCATCAGATGTGCCGTCCAGTTTGGGCGGCCTGGATGAAGCAGGCGGTGCTCGCCGGGGCCCTGGATGCCCCGGGCTTCGCTCGAGGCGGGCCAGCCCGTCGTCGCCAGTACCTCGCGGTGAAGTGGATTCCCCAGGGCTGGCAGTGGGTCGATCCCGAGAAGGAATTCAAGGCGATGTTGCTGGCGATCCGCGCTGGCTTGATGTCGCGCTCGGAAGCCATCTCGGCCAACGGCTACGACGCCGAAGACGTCGACCGCGAGATTGCAGCCGACAACCAGCGGGCCGATGACCTCGGCTTGATCTTCGACTCCGACCCTCGCTACACGTCCAAAGACGGCGGCAGCGCCGAACCCAACCGCAGCGCCAACGCGCCGGACATCACCGGCAGCCAAACGTCTTCCTGAACGGCTGCCAGACCGCCTTCCACAAGGATTCCCATGACCGTGCTATCCCATCTGGCGGCGCGCTTGTTCGGCGTGCCGCTGGCGATCCATCGCCCGAAACTCGACGTCATCCTCTCCGTGCTCGGTGCGCGCATCGGTCTCGCCGACCTTGCCGCGCCCGTGGGTTACACGCCTGCGGCCCGCGCGCCCGGGCCTCCGAGCGGTATGGTCGCCGTCATCCCGATCCACGGTACGCTGGTGCGCCGCACCTCGGGCATCGAAGCCGAATCGGGCCTCACCAGCTACACCGGCATCGCCGCGCAACTGGATGCGGCGCTAGCCAGCCCTGAGGTCGCTGCGATCCTGCTCGACATCGACTCTCCGGGGGGCGAGTCGGGCGGCGTGTTCGATTTGGCCGATCGCATCCGCGCGGCGTCGCAAGTGAAGCCTGTCTGGGCCGTGGCCAACGACATGGCGTTCTCGGCGGCCTACGCGCTGGCGTCCGCCGCCACCCGAGTGTTCGTCGCACGTACCGGAGGCGTCGGCTCGGTTGGCGTCATCGCCATGCACGTCGATCAGTCAGTGAAGGACGCCCAGGACGGCGTTCGCTACACCGCCGTGTTCGCGGGCGAACGCAAGAACGACCTCAACCCGCACGAACCGATCTCCAACGAAGCCCACGCCGTCCTCAAGGCCGAGGTTGACCGCATCTATGACCTGTTCGTCGAGACGGTCGCGCGCCATCGCGGCCTCGATGCGGACGCCGTGCGCGCCACGGAAGCGGCTCTGTTCTTCGGCCCGGATGCCGTTGCCACCGGTCTTGCCGACGCCGTCGGCAGCCTCGACGACGCACTCACCCAACTCACGCAATCGCTTTCCCCCATCCCGACTCAGGTGGCTACGGCCAGCCAAGCGGACTTTCTTTGCAACCACCAGATGGAGTCTTCCATGAATGATCGAACCGACCCCGCTGCTCCTGATCGGCCTCTTGCTGATCCTGCTGGCAGTCATCCTCAACTGTCCGCCACCGCCACCGCGCTGAGCGTGGCGGACGCCGTCGAAATCGCCCAGACCTGCACGCTGGCCGGGCGCACTGACCTGATCGCGGGCTTTCTCGAAGCCCAGTCCTCGCCCGCCAAGGTGCGCACCCAACTACTTGCAGCGCAGGCCGAATCCAGTCCCGAAATTACCAGCCGCATCGCCCCCGATGCTGCGCGCCCTGCGGCCACTAACCCGCTGATCGACGCCGCCAAGCAGATCGCGGCGCAATCCACCAAGAAGGAGATCTGAAATGCCCGCTCTCGCCGAACCTCTGAACCTGGGCGACCTGCTCAAGTACGAAGCACCCAACCTCTACTCGCGCGACCGCGTCACGGTCGCTTCGGGCCAGAACCTGCCGCTGGGCACGGTGGTCGGCATCGTCACCGCAACGGCCAAGTTCAAACAGCTTGATCCGTCCGCAGAAGACGGAACGCAGGTCGCCGCTGGCGTGCTGCTACAGGCCTGCGACGCCAGCTTGATCGACCGTGATGACGGTCTCGTCGTTGCGCGCCACGCCATCGTCGCCCACCACGCGCTCGCGTGGCCAGACGCAATCACCACCGCCGAAAACCTGGCCGCCATCGCGCAACTGAAGGCGCTGGGCGTGCTCGTCCGTCAAGGAGCCTGATCATGAACAACCCCTTCAGCAATCCTGCTTTCTCGATGGCAGCGCTCACCGCCGCCATCAACATCCTGCCCAACCGCTACGGGCGACTGGAAGAACTGAACCTGATGCCGCCCAAGCCCGTGCGTCAGCGCCAAATCATCGTGGAGGAGATGAACGGCGTACTCAACCTGTTGCCCACCTTGCCACCGGGTTCGCCTGGTACGGTTGGCGTACGCGGCAAGCGCAAGCTGCGCTCCTTCGTGGTGCCGCATATCCCACACGACGATGTGGTGCTGCCGGAAGAAGTGCAAGGTCTGCGTGCCTTCGGTTCGGAAACTGAAACCGAATCCATCGCCAACGTCGTCGCCCGTCACTTGGAGACCATGCGCAACAAGCACGCCATCACGCTGGAGCACCTGCGCATGGGGGCCCTCAAGGGTGTGATCCTCGACGCCGATGGGTCGGAGCTGGTGGATTTGTTCGATGCCTTCGAGATCGATCAGACCGTTGTCGAGTTTCCGTTTTCTAACGAGAAAGGTGACGTCAAAGGCGCCTGCATCGCTACGGCAGCAGCGATCGAAGAAGGTCTCAGCGGCGAATTTTCGACTGGTGTTCATGTGCTGTGCTCGCAGGAATTCTTTGCGGCACTGGTTGCCCACCCGACGGTAAAAACGGCCTATGCCAATTGGCAAAACGGTGCCATTTTGATCAACGATGTGCGCAAGGGCTTCACCTATGGCGGCATTACCTTCGAGGAGTACCGGGGGAAAGCTGTTGCGAGAATCGGCGAGAACGTTGTCGTACGCCGCTTCATCGAGGCAGGCGAGGCCCACGCCTTCCCCACCGGCACCATCGACACCTTCGGTACCTACTTTGCACCAGCCGACTTCAACGAGACGGTGAATACGCTCGGCCTGTCGCTGTACGCAAAGCAGGAGCCGCGCAAGTTTGACCGGGGCACCGACCTGCACACGCAGTCCAACCCGCTGCCGATGTGCCATCGCCCCGGCGTGCTGGTGAAGCTGACGATGGCGTGATGGGTCTCATCGATCAGATCTACGAGTCCGCTGCGAACGCGGGCCTGCTGAAGGAGTGCCTCTGGCAGCCTTCCGGCGGTGACGTGCCGCAGGTGGCTCACGTCGGCTTTTCCGCGCCGGACGCCGCCGTCCTTGACGGCCTGGCTCTGAACACCGACTACGCCATCACCTATCCGGCGTCGGTGTTTGTGGGTCTTACCGTGCGCGAGGTGGTCGAGATCGACGGCGCGGCCTATCAGGTGCGCGATGTCCGGGGCGTGGCCGACGGCTCGGAAATGCGCGCCAATCTTACGAGGCTCTGACCTATGGCCGCAAACTCGATCCGCGAACAGATCCTGCTCGCGGTGATGGCAGCTGTCCGAACGCCGGTGGAACGCTTAAGTGCGACGCTACACCGCTCGCCCACGGTGGCCATCAGCCGGGAGCAATGCCCGGCACTGGTGGTATTCCCCGAGTCCGAATCGATCACCGAGCGCGCCAACGACCGCGTCACACGCGAGCTCACGGTGCGCCTCGTCGCGCTGGCCCGCGCGGTACCTCCCGCCATTCCGGAAACCGAAGCCGACCGGCTGCTCACCGCCGCCCACGCCGCGCTGCTGGCCGACCGGAATCTGGGTGGCCTTGCCTTGGGCATCCGCGAGCAGGAATGCGAGTGGGACGTCGAGGACGCCGATGCGGTGGCCGCCACGATTCCGGCGCGCTACGCGATCACTTACCGGACGCTCGACACCGATCTTTCAGCCAAAGGATGACCCCCATGACTTTCATCGTTCTGACCCAACCGCACACCCACGCGGGCCAAGCCCACAAGGCGGGCGAACGGCTCGATGTGGATGGCAGCACTGCCGACTGGCTCATCGCCAACGGCATCGCCCGCCACGACCGCCAGCGCGTACCCGAGCCCCAGCCGCAAGGCGACGGCACACCCATTGAGCCCATCCGACCTATCTCCACCCAACGTAAGGAATCCAAATCATGAGTACCTACGCCAGTTTTCAGGGCCGCGTCTTCCTCGGCAAGCGCGACGAATCCGGCCTGCCCATCGAAGTGCGCTCGCCCGGCAACGTCGCCGAGCTCAAGCTCTCGCTCAAGACCGACGTGCTGGAGCATTACGAGAGCCAGACCGGCCAGCGCTCGCTCGACCACCGGATGGTCAAGCAAAAGTCGGCCACCGTGAATCTCACCATCGAGGAGTTCACCAAGGAAAACCTCGCGCTGGCGCTGTACGGCAACCACGTCACTGGCAGCACGGGCTCGGTGACCTTTGAGCCCATCGGCGGCGCTGCTCCGGTGGTCGGCGACCGCTACTTCTTTGCTCACCCCAAGGTGTCGGCGCTGGTGGTGACCGACTCGGCGGGCACGCCCGCGACGCTGACCGCAGGCACGCACTACACCGCCGACACCGACTTCGGTGCCCTCCAGTTTCTGGATACCACCGGATTTACCGCGCCGTTCAAGGCGGCCTACAGCTACGGCGTCGCCACCGAGATCGGCATCTTCACGCAGGCGCTGCCCGAGCGCTACTTGCGCCTGGAGGGCATCAACACCGCGCAGGGCAACGCCAAGGTGCTGGTCGAGCTGTACCGCGTGGCCTTCGATCCCTTGAAGGAAATCTCCTTCATCTCGGACGAGTACAACAAGTTCGAGCTGGAAGGCTCGCTGCTGGCCGATACCACCAAACCTTTTGATGCGGTGCTTGGGCAGTTCGGCCGCATCGTCCAACTGTGAGGGGAACAGCCATGAGTGATCTGGAAGCCCTGATCCCGCAGGCGGTAGAGCTGGTCATCGATGGTGAACCGTTGGCCATCAAACCGCTGAAGGTAGGGCAGATGCCCGCCTTCCTGCGGGCGATCTCGCCGGTGATGCAGCGGCTCACCGCAAGCGAGATCGACTGGCTGGCCCTGTTCGGCGAACGCGGCGACGACCTGCTGTCGGCCATTGCCATCGCAGTCGGCCAACCTCGCGCGTGGGTCGATGAGCTGGCTGCCGACGAGGCTATCCTGCTGGCGGCCAAGGTGATCGAGGTGAACGCCGATTTTTTTTCCAGGACGGTGATCCCGAAACTCGACGGCCTTTTCGCGCAAACGAAGCTGCCACCCGTGATGGCGGCGGCTGGTTCGACACCGTCCAACACCTGATTGAGCACGGCCACCGTCTGCCCGACATCCTCGGCTACACCCTGGCGCAGGTGCGCGGCTTCGTCGCCGCCACGGCGCGCAGCGACGCAGCCCGCGACGCGCGGTTTTTGTCGCTCGTCGCCATCGGAACGCGCGGCGATGCCCGCCATCTCGACCAAACGCTCGACAGGCTCACCGACCATGCGCATCTCCGTTCGCATCAATAGCGCAGCCGCGCAGGCCCAACTGCGCCGCTGGGGCGGCGAGTTCCGCAACAAGGTCAAGAAGGCGGTCTCGCGGGCCATTGCCAGCGAGGCGTCCGAACTCAAACAGGACGTGCGCGGCCACGTCGCAGGACAAATGGCGGTGGTCAAGAAGTCCTTCCTCAAAGGCTTCACCGCCAAGGTGCTGGACAAAGACCTGAACCGCCTGCCCGCGCTCTACGTGGGCTCGCGGATTCCGTGGTCGGGGATGCACGAGCGCGGTGGCCTGATCGCTGGTCGGATGCTGATCCCGCTGAATGGCCGGGTCGGCAGAAAACGTTTCAAGGCCCAGATCGCCGAGCTGATGCGCGGCGGCAATGCCTATTTCATCAAGAACGCAAAGGGGAACATCGTCCTCATGGCCGAAAACATCAAGGAACACGACCGGCCACTGGCAGGCTTTAAGCGCCGCTATCGCAAGGCCGAGGGCATCAAGCGCCTCAAACGCGGTGCGGACATTCCGATTGCCGTCCTGGTGCCCAAGGTCGTGCTCAAGAAGCGCCTCGACGTCGAACGTCTGGTCGCGGGCCGCATCCCGCGCCTGTCGGCAGCCATCGAGAAGCAGATCCGGACGGTGGATTGAGCCATGGCGAACCGAATTTCTGTCCTTGTCGCGCTCGAAGGGGCCGACGAGGGGCTCAAACGCGCCATCGTTTCAGCCGAGCGCAGCCTCGGCGAGCTCTCAAGCACCGCCAAGACAGCCTGTGAGAAGGCGGCCGCCGGAATGGCCGAGGTCAAGGCCGGGATGTCGGCCTTCGGCGATCAGGTGGCCACGGCCAAGACGCAGTTGCTGGCATTCCTGTCGATCAATTGGGCGGCAGGCAAGGTGCAGGAGATCGTCCAGATCGCCGACGCATGGAACATGATGTCCGCGCGCCTGAAGCTGGCTACCGCTGGCCAGCGTGAGTACACCGTCGCCCAAAAGGAGCTGTTTGACATCGCCCAGCGCATCGGCGTGCCGATCCAGGAAACCGCCACGCTGTACGGCAAGCTGCAGCAGGCGGTGCGGATGCTGGGTGGCGAGCAGAAGGACGCGTTGACGATCACTGAGAGCATCTCGCAGGCACTGCGCCTCTCAGGTGCATCGGCCACCGAAGCGCAGTCCTCCTTGCTGCAATTTGGGCAGGCGCTCGCATCCGGGGTGCTGCGGGGCGAGGAATTCAACTCCGTCGTCGAGAACAGCCCCCGACTGGCGCAGGCTCTGGCGGACGGTCTGAACGTGCCCATTGGGCGGCTGCGCAAGCTGGCCGAAGAAGGCCGCCTCACCGCCGACGTGGTGGTCAATGCCTTGATGAGCCAGAAGGACAGGCTGGCCAGCGAGTACGCCCAGCTGCCAGCCACGGTAAGCCAGGCATTCGAGCGCCTGCGCAATGCTTTCGGGCAGTGGATTAGCAAACTCGACGAGTCGACCGGCTTCACCAAGAAGCTGGCCGAGGCTCTGACGTGGTTGGCGGAGAACCTCGACACGGTGATGCAGTGGTTAAAGCGCATCGCGGAGGTTGGGTTGGCGGTGCTGATCTACCGCCTGATTCCGGCGCTCATCACCGCGTGGCAGACCGCCGGGGTGGCGGCCGTGGCAGCGGCCAGTGCGACCTCGGCGGCGTGGGCGACGGCGAATCTCTCGGTGTCTGCTGCCGTGGCCAGCGTGGGCGTGCTCAAGACGGCGTTCGCCGTGCTGGGGGCCTTCCTGGTCGGCTGGGAGATCGGAACGTGGCTGTCCGAGAAATTCGAGATCGTCCGCAAGGCGGGCATCTTCATGGTCGAGATGCTGGTCAAGGCGGTTGAACAGCTGCGCTACCGCTGGGAAGCCTTTGCCGCCATCTTTACGTCGGACACGATTGCCGAGGCCACCAAGCGCCACGAGGCACGCCTCGCGGAGATGAACCAGATCTTCGCGCAGATGTACGGCGACGCCTCCAAGGGGGCGGATGCCGCCAAGGGCGCGATGAACACTGCAGCGACCGCCGCCGAGGAGATCGCCAAGCGGCTGGAGGCCGTGCGTCAGGGCACGCAGGAGGCAGTAGGGCGTGGCATCGAGGCCGTACACAGTGCGCTGGAGAAGCTGAAATCCCGGCTCGGCGAAGTCGACCAGGCCGTCGCCAAGGCCAACCAGACGGTCAATGACTCGACCGCCAAGATGGCCGAGGCCTACAAGGGGCTGACCACCATCGTCGAGGCCAACCTCCAGCGGCAGGTCGAGGCCGTGAAGGTGCGTTTCGATCAGGAAAAAAGTGCGCTGGAGCTCTCGAAACAGTCGGAAGCCGCGCAAATCACCAAGTCGACACAGCTGCTGATCGAGGCTTTGACGCAGCAAACCACACTGCGCTTGCAGGCCACCACGGCAACGCTGAAGCTGATCGACGATGAGGGCCGTGCCCGCAGCGAGGCTGCCCAGCGCCAGGGGCAGACCGAAGCCGAGCGTTCGGCAAACGTCACCCGCGTGGAAAACGAGATCCTGGCTACCAAGCGTCAGACCATGACGCAGGCGCTGTCGGAATACCGCCAGCACATCGATGCCTTGAACGCGGAGGCCAATCGCCACCTGGCCGAAGTCAAGCGCATCGAGGAAGAAAAGCGCCAGCTCTCGATGACGACGGATGAGCGTATCCGGGAAATCCAGCGCCAGGGGATGACCGAGTTCCAGGCGACCGAGGATCGCAAGCGGCAGGTCGTTGAATACCAGACCAAGGCGCGCGAGGCGCTGGGCAATGGCGAATTCGAGCAGGCCCGGCAATTGGCGCAGAAGGCGATGGATTTGGCGGCACAGGTCGCCAGCAGCCAAACCAGTGAGGCCAAGCGCGGCGAAGACGCCCGTAAGCAGTCCGAGCAGGCGGTGTCGCAGGTCACTCAACTGGAAGCCCAGTCCCGCGAGGCCTACCGCAAACAGGAATACGCGCAGGCCGATGCGCTGATGCGTCAGGCCGATCAGCTGCGCGCTGAACTGGCCCAGAAAACCAAGGATGCCGACACGCAGATTGCGCAGGGCAAGGATGGCGTCAATCAGGCCATCCAGCGCATCCGCGAATCCGAAGAAATTTTGAACAAGACGCTGGACGCCGAAGCCCAGGCCCACAAGACAGCAGCGCAGGCTGCGCTGTCGGCCCGTGACCAGATCCGCCAAACGCTGGAACAGACGCAAACCCAGATCGATCAGATTACCGCCAAGCTGAAAGACGGTCTGAAGGTCACCCTGGATGCCGATACGACGCGCTTCAATCAGGCCATTGCCGATCTGGACAAAGCGCTGGCCGAGAAGGAGTACCTACTCAAAATCCAGGCCGATCTGCAAGAAGCCGAGAAGAAGCTGCAGCAATACGAGCAGCTGCTCAAGGAGGGCAAGACGCTGCCGGTCGATGCCGATGTGTCCAAGGCGAAAGAGGCGCTGGACAAGCTCAAGACCTACGCTGACCAGAATTCGCAGTTCGAACTGAAGGTGGCGACCGAGAAGGCGCAGGCGGCTATCACCAATGTCGAGGGGATGATCAAGGCGCTGGATCGCATCCAGACCGAGTCGCAGCATCAGGTGGCCAGCAACGTCGGTGCGGTACGCGCGGAAATCGACAGCCTCAACGGGCGCAACACTTCCAGCACCCACACCATCTACGTGACCAAGGTTGAAACCAATGCCACTGGCGGTCTGGTGGGTGGCGTGCGGAGGTTTGCCGACGGCGGTGCGGTGGCTCCGGCCTTTCCCCGGATGAGCGGTGGCTCGGTGCCCGGCTCCGGCCACCACGACACCGTGCCGCGCACCCTGGATGCCGGGGCCTTCGTGATCCGCAAGGCGGCGGTGCAGAAGTACGGCAGCGGCGCGCTTTCTCGTCTGGCTAATAGCGTCGCTCACTTTGCCAGCGGTGGCTTCGTGGGGAGCGAAAAACCGAAGAAAAACCGGGAAGTTGTCCAAGCACAGAAAGTGATGGAACTGGGCATGCAAAGCATCAACGCGGGCAACTGGGGCGGCCCGATTGCCAACCAGGCCACACGCAATCACTGGTCGAAACTGTGGAATCTGGACAAGCCTGTGCTCGAACGCCTGCAGTCACTTAAGACCTTGACGAGCCGAGAGCAGGGCGCTTTGTCAGCGATTATTGAGCGTTGGAAATGGGCCATGAATAACAGCAAGCAAGACCTGGAGCGCGAGCTGATTGACTACATGGAATCGCTGGATGGCCAATTTTTCGCCAAGGGCGGCCTATCTAAATCCGACACCGTGCCAGCAATGCTCACTCCGGGTGAGTACGTGGTCAACCGATCGGCGGTAGCGCGCCTTGGCGTGGGCTTCTTTGAAGCCATCAACAACCTGTCGGCCCCGGCACAGGCCCTGGCCGGGCGTGCGCTGGCGGGCATTCAGGGCTTCGCCACCGGTGGTCTGGTGCAACCCGTTGGCAGCAACCTGCCACGTCCGTTGTTGCCCGAAGGTACGCCCACCCGCACAGTGCGCGTGGAACTGTCCTCGGGACAACAGAAGGTCAACGCCACCGTCGATGCGCGCGACGAAGCGCGATTGCTGCAACTGCTGGACGCCGCCCGCGCACGCACGGCTTGACCGTGCGCTCCTCTATTACGCGGCTTGACCGTGCTCTCCTGTTTCTCTGCCTGAGGGTTTCCCGATGCAACTGAAGAACCTCGACACCGGGGTGGCTCTGCCATTGCCGGACGACTTGCTCTGGAGCGACGAGCACGCGTGGTCGCCAGCGGTCGCCAATGCGTCCTACCTGATCACCGGGGCCTTGCTGATCCAGTCGGCCACCCGGCAGGCAGGTCGGCCGATCACCCTGGTGGGAGCACCCGATATGGCCTGGGTGACGCGTGCCGCCGTCGAGCAGTTGCGCGCGTGGGCGGCGATTCCGGTGGGCGGCAGCACAGGCCGTTTCGAACTGACTTTCGCCGATGGCCGGGTCTTCACGGTCGCTTTCCGCCACCAGGAGGTCGCCATCGAGGCCGAACCCGTGCTGGGCATCCCAGCGCGATCCGGCAACGACTTCTACCGCCTGACCCTTCGATTTTTGGAGATTGCCTGATGCCAATTCAATCTGGCGACGTGAAGCTGCTCAAGTCCGCCGTGATGGCGGACGTGCCCGAAGGCG
The DNA here is from genome assembly GCF_054512775.1 of Alicycliphilus sp. T452. NCBI lineage: Bacteria > Pseudomonadati > Pseudomonadota > Betaproteobacteria > Burkholderiales > Comamonadaceae > Alicycliphilus > Alicycliphilus sp. T452. The sequence goes on along the minus strand of NZ_JBTNEH010000008.1, from coordinate 14,014 downwards.
GCGGCGCGCCCACGGGCCTCGTGATTGCCGATGGCGTATCGAACGCCATCTTCCCCGACATCTCCGAGCTGGATCGCGCCGGAGGCCGTGTCAACCTGCGCAAGAGCTTCGTGCAAGTGGCCACGGATGACACCGACACCTACTTTGGGGCCAACGTCATCGTGGCTGAGCCGCCGCAGGACGAGCGCGTCAGCGTCACGCTGTTTTCAACCCGCAAGACCTTCGACACCCGTGAGCAGGCGCAGACCCGCATCGAGGCCTACCTCAACAAAGGGCCGGAGTGGGCGGGCTACCTGTTCGAGAACCACATTGCGGGCCAGCGGGTGATCCAGCTCTTCCAACGCCTCAGCGACGCCGTGCCCAACGTCGGCCAGACCCTCGTCCTGATCGAGAACGAAGGACTGCCCACGCAGAAGGAGCAGTACATCCGCGCCACCGCCGTGTCGGTGGTCGAGCGCAGTTTCACTTACAACACCGACCAGGACTACAAGGCGGCGGTCGTCACCGTCGCCATCAGCGACGCGCTGCGCTTTGATTTCACGGGCTCGCCCGCCAGCAGAACCTTCACGCGGGCAACCAACAGCACGAAAACGCGCGACACGGTGGTGGCCGACGCGGGCACCTACGTCGGCGTCGTGCCGCTGACGCAGGCTGCCAATGTGGGTGACTTCACCATCAAGGGCGCGTCCATCTACACGCAGCTCGTGCCCAGCGCCCAGACCGAGACGCCGATCTCCTTCGTGCCCCCCTACGCCGCAGCAGGTTTGCCGGTGCCGGGCGCGGCACCCGTGAGCTACACGGCCAGCCATGCCTGGAACACCAGCATCAAATTCAACCTACCGGGTGGCTGCCTGCCGGGGTCGCTGTCCATCGTCACCGATGGCATCACGATCTTCGACGATGCGGGCCTACTCAAGACCGCCAGCGGCACGCTGGGCACCATCGACTACGCCAACGGCATCCTGAGCCTGAACTCCGGCTCGATGTCCAACAGCAAGGCCATCACCTACACACCTGCTGCACAACTGCAGCGCGCGCCGCAAAGCGCGGAGATCGCGGTCACGCCAGAATCGCGCAGCCAGTCCTACGTCGGCACCGTAAATCCGGTGCCGCAACCCGGCACGCTTGCCATCAGCTACATGGCGCAGGGCCGTTGGTACGTGCTGTCGGATGGCGGCAATGGCTCCCTCAAAGGGCTGGATGCCAGCTACGGCGCGGGCACTTTCAACAAGAACACCGGGGCCTTCGTCGTGACCTTGGGGGCACTGCCCGACGTGGGCTCGTCGCTGATCCTGACGTGGAACGTGCCGACCCAGGAAACGCAGCAGCCAACCGCCGCTCTGAAGGCATCGCAGGCCCTGCAGCTTGCCCCGCCCGAAGGCAAAAGCGTTCAGCCGGGCACGCTCACCATCACCTGGCCACACGAGAGCGGCACGGGCACGCGCACGGCGTCCGCCACCACGTCTGGCGAGCTCAGTGGTGCTGCCACCGGTAGTCTGAACGTCGCGCAGAACCTCTTGAGCTTCGCGCCGAACGTCCTGCCGCCAGTCGGCGCACTACTGACCGTGGACTACGTTGCGGGCCCCAAGCAGGAAGACAGCTTCGCGCACCCCTCGCGGGACGGCCAGGGCAAGGTGCCCGTGACTGCAACCCTGGGCTCCATCGAGCCGGGTTCATTGGAGATCGAGTGGAACACCCTGACGGACACCGCCGTACTCGGGGTCTACACGCTGCAGCAGATTCAGGCGATGGGGCTAGGCCTGTGGAACGGGGTCGATCCCACGCAATACGCCCGCGACGATGGTGCGGGCAATGTGCTGCGCGCAGGTCAAGTCATCGGTAGCGTCAACTACGCCACCGGGGCGGTGCAGTTCCAGCCCGACGTCACGGTCAAGATTCCAAGTCCCGTCTACGGGGCGCAGCGCCTTGGCTGGGCGTCGGGCGTGGGCCAGATGTTCCGCCTCAACTACGGCGGCATCAACTACGTGGATGCGCCGTCGCTCTACCCGAACGACGAGTCCGGCTACGTCAAGCTGCGCTACAACAGCGCGGGCTCGACCAGCAACCACAGCGAGACGTTCGCGTTCAGCCCATCGTTTCGGCTGGTGCCCGGCGTCAACGCGCAGGTGGTGACGGGCACGGTGTTGCTGGCCATCGCGGGCAGCCAGCCCTGGGGTGACAACGGTCAGGGCACGCTGCGCGAATTCACGCCCAGCGGCTGGGTCACGCGCGGCAGCATCAACTACCTCTCTGGTGCGGTGACGCTCACCTCGTGGTCGGCGGGCGCGACCAACAGCATCACGCGCGCCAGTTGCGTGACCACTGTGGGCGAGAACATCTCCAGTGAGTACGTGTTCCGCACCGGTGCTGCGCCACTTCGGCCAGGATCGCTCTCCATTCAGTTCGCCCGCGCGGTGGGTGGAACCCAGACCGTGACGGCAGGCATCGACGGCACGATCACCGCGTCTGGCGTCATCGGCAGCGTCGATTACGACACTGGCCTTGTGCGAGTGCGGTTTGGCACCGTGGTCACGGCGGCGGGCAACGAGAGCGAGCCGTGGTTCGACGCCGAGAACGTGCGGCCAGACGGCAAGATCTTCCGGCCAGAGCCGGTCGCAGCCTCCAGCCTGCGCTACAGCGCCGTGGCCTACAGCTATCTGCCCCTGGATGCGGCGTTGCTGGGCATCGACCCGGTACGCCTGCCAAGCGATGGGCGTGTGCCGATCTTCCGTCCAGGAGGCTTCGCCGTCGTCGGCCACACCGGTCGCATCACCGCCTCAGTCAGCAACGGCCAGACCATCGATTGCACGCGGGTGCGTCTGTCGCGCGTGCGCGTGGTCGGCCACAACGGCGTGGTGATCCACACAGGCTACGTTACCGATCTCGAAGCAGGCACCGTCACGTTCACCGACGTGACCGGCTACAGCCAGCCAGTGACCATCGAGCACCGCATCGAGGACATGGCCGTGGTGCGCGACGTGCAGATCAACGGCGAGATCAGCTTCACGCGCCCGCTGACGCACGCCTATCCGCTGGCCAGTCCCGGCGATCCGGTCTCTGGCAGTTTCGTTTCCAGTGCGCTGGTGGCCGGTGACCTGTTCGCCCGCGTGAACCTCGTGTTCGACCAGAGCACCTGGAACGGCAGCTGGTCGGATGAACTGATCGGGAGCGCCGCCACCGCCACCTTCAACCACACCCAGTACCCGATTACGGTCACCAATCGCGGGGCGCTCACCGAGCGCTGGGTGGTTCGGATGACCAACAGCACCTCGTTCGAGGTCATCGGCGAGAACGTAGGTGTGATCGCTACTGGCAATACCAGTGCCGACTGCGCCCCCAACAACCCGGCGACCGGCGTGCCGTACTTCCGTCTGCCCGCGCTCGGCTGGGGCAACGGCTGGGCCACCGGCAACGTGCTGCGCTTCAACACCATCGGCAGCCAGTTCCCGGTGTGGGTGGTGCGCACCGTCCAGCAGGGGCCCGAATCCGTGCCCGACGACCACTTCACGTTGCTGATTCGCGGCGACGTAGACACGCCCTGATGGTGTGGATGCCCCCTGATCTTTGAACCCTTCTCGCAGGAATTCCTATGACCGACCTGACCGTCAAATACTTCAGCAGCGGCATGACCGGCGCGCCCCAGATCGCCAACAACTGGGGCGATCTGGTGACGATGCTCGATGCGTGCCTGATCAACGGCTTCGCCTTGAAGGCTATCGATACGTTGACCTTCGCCGACGGCATCGCCACGGCGACCATTTCCTCGGGCCACGCCTATCGGCCATTTCAGGTGGTTGAGATCGCTGGCGCTGAGCAGCCCGAATACAACGGACAGTTCCGGGTTCTGACGACGACGATGACCACGTTCACCTATGCAGTGACCGGCACGCCCGTCTCGCCCGCCACGACGGCGACGAGTTTCTCGGCCAAGGTTGCCCCGCTGGGGTGGGAGAAGCCGTTCTCGGCGACTCACAAGGCTGCCTACCGCAGCAAGAACCCGCAGTCACCGCAGAACCTGCTGCTGATCGACAACAGCCTCAAGACGCCCAACTACACGACGGGCTGGGCCAAGTGGGCCAACGTCGGCATCGTCGAAGACCTGTCGGACATCGACACCATCGTCGGCGCGCAGGCCCCCTATGACCCGAACAACCCGACGCAGAACTGGAAGCAAGTTCAAGCTGGCCAGTGGGGTTGGTACAAGTGGTACCACGGCCGCACCAGTGGCTACGACAACTCTGGTGACAGCGGCGGGGGCAACCGCAACTGGGTGCTCATCGGCGATGACCGACTGTTCTTCTTGTTCTGCACCAATGCTGCCGGATACGGCTGGTACGGGCGGAGCTCGTATTGCTTCGGGGATATCAGCAGCTTCAAGCCCGGCGACAACTATTGCACCGTGCTTTGCGCTGAAGACGTCTATTGGAGCAACAGCAGCAGCGGCTATTCGAGCTACCCGGGGCAGTACAACGACTACGGGTTGGTCTCGTCCCTGGACTTCACGGGCAAGGTGCTGCTGCGCAACCACACCCAACTCGGCAACCCAGTGCGGTTTGGGCTCACGTCCCTGAACACGAACAACGGCCAGCAGATCTGCGGCCGGGGCCCGACGCCGTTCCCGAATGGAGCCGACTACAGTTTGTGGCTGCTGCCCACCTACGTGCGGCAGGAGGATGGCCATATGCGCGGCATCCTGCCTGGAATGCTGTGGATGCCCCAGGATCGTCCGTACAGCGACCAGACCATCGTCGACAACGTCGTCGGCCAGGAGGGCAGAAGGTTCCTGTTGGTCAGGACGCAGTACAGCTCGGAAACCGAAGGTGCGCAGATCGCGTTCGACATCACCGGGCCTTGGAGGTAAGCCATGAGCTACCCGCTGAGCGAGTCCTTCGCCACTGCGCCTGCCGCCGGCTACACCGCAGTCCTGGGCGGAATGTCCGCGACGCACAACAGCGCGCAGCAATCCATCGACATCTCGGCTCCCAACAGCCAGTCCATTCTGCGTTTCAATGAAACCGCCCACGGCGATTTCTGGTTCGAGGCCGACGTCGAGTTGCTGACCGATCCAAGCGCCCGCAAACACATCGGCCTGTGGATGACCACTGGCAATGGCTCCGAGGGCTTCCGGTTCGCACACCTCGACGGGGGGTGGAGCGTTTCCCGCTGGAACAGTGGTTTCGGTGACGGGGCCGGGGTGACGGGCGGGGTCAATGATGGGGCGAGGCCTATCGCTGGGTTGGCCGACGTGGCTCCGACCTTCAACGTCGGCCAGCGGTTGACCCTGCGCTGCGAGGTCATAGTCGGTGCCTTGGATGCCAACGGCGTGCCCTGGGCGCGGTTGATCCAGTTCACAGCGGATGGCGTGCTGATGTTCCAGGTTGGCGATGCCGCCTACCGGGGCAAGCTGATTCCTGGCGTCTTTTTGTACGGAGCCACGGCACGCGTCCACGCTATCGCAGGCGACACCCCGTCTGGTTTGCCCGCTTTTCCGACGACGGTGGGCGTGAACGCCGACGACGATCTGCTGCCGCTGGCCGGGGGCTCGACCTCGGTGCCGCCCAACCCCGCCGCCAACATCGGCGTCAATGCCCAGGTCGACTTGTCGCGTCTCAACAGCCCGTCGAGCAATCTGTGGAACCGAGGTGGTGGCTACGACTGGCAGTTCCATCCGATTCCGAACGGTCGCAAGAACATCCACTTCAGCGGCCACGGATTCATCGTCGGAACGGTCAAGGAGAAGGGACAACCCGACCAACCGCTGGCGCGGCGGGTTCAGCTCATCAGCGAGAACACCCGCGTCCTGGTCGCCGAGACCTGGTCAGACACCGGAGGCAACTACCGATTCGAACTGCTGGACCCGGCGCAGCGGTACACCGTGGTCAGTTACGACACCCCACAAAACGGTGTGCAGATGTACCGCGCCGTGATCGCGGACAACCTACGCCCGGAGATGATGCCGTGACCGTTGCCATCACTGTCGAACACAACGAGGCGCGGCTGGCAGGCACCTTGGCCTTCCTCGACGCAGGCACCAACCCGGCGCGCCTGCGCATTTACGGCGGTACGCGTCCCGCCACCCCGGCGACGACGCCCGCGAGCGCGATGCTGGTCGAGATCAGGCTCACCAAGCCCGCAGGCACGATTGCGGGGGGACTCCTCACCCTGACGCAACAGGAGGACGGTCTGATCACCAACACCGGCGTCGCCACGTGGGCGCGGCTGGTCAACGGCAACGAAGTCACGGCATTGGATCTGGATTGCAGCGGTACCGACGGCGATGGCGATGTGAAACTGGCCAGCACCAACCTCTATCTGGGCGGTGACGCCCGGATGGTGTCGGCCATCCTGGGGTAAGCCGTGCCTGCCGTGTCCAACGAGGTGACCCTGGTCGCCACGTTGCCCGCGCCCGCCGTCACCGTAGTCGTCGGTCCGCCCCTGGTCGATCTGCTCTTCGATCAACCTGCCGCCACCGACGCCAATTTGGTGTTCGGGGCCAACTACATCGCGCCGCGCGACGATGTGACGGTGCAGGCCACACTGCCGCTGCCGGTCGTCACGATCAAGTTCATCCCACCGGCACGGGCCGAGTTGTTAGCCCAGCTCCCGGGCCTGACGGTGCAGTCACTGGTCTTGCGCCCGAGCGTGCCCTTGAATGTAGGGGCTGGTGCTGGCGCAAGCCTGCCCGGCGTCGTGTTCACCGGAGAGGTCAGGTACGCGTCGCACACGCAGCGTCCCACGGTGGGTCGGACTTCGCACCTCTGGCAGGTGGCGAAGCAGACGGAGGACGGCGCGAAGCAGGGCCAGCAGGATGCGGCTGCAACGCCCGCAGGCTGGAAGACGTTCTGGCGGCGCACGATTGCCGCGCCTCAAGGCGTCGACCATCGGTTACCCCCGGTCTTGGCCTCGCTGCCTGCGCAGCATCGAACGGGCCAGCAACAGGCTCGGCCCTTCCACGACTTGACGTGGTTCGCGCATCAGGATGGCAAGTATCTCGAATTGGCTCGACTGAGCTTGTTTCAGAACGCGTCCCGCCTGCGCGATGCGACGGGGTTTCGTCATCAAGACGGCGACCGCACCAAGCGCGCGGGACGGGTGAGCCCTTGGCAAACCGCGCGGCAGCGCACCCAGCGCCAAGGGAGTGATTTTCAGAGCGCGAGTGCCTTCGTGTGGGGTTGGCGTAGCCGGTATCAGGATGCCGTGCCACCACCGCCGGGGATCAGCATCAGGGTGATCCCAGAGCCGCCCGCGCCACAACCTTGCTACACGCCGAGTACCCACCTGATGTTCTCGGCATTGGCCCCTGCGGACAGCCACTTGCTGTTCGTTTGTGAAAACCACATCGACCCGCCACCTCCCGATGGGGAGCCGGTGGTCGTTCCCGTTCGGAGGGTGTATTTCGTGATCAACAACGTGACGCTGCACCGGCTGCCCGATGGTTTGCCGGTGCCAGTGTTCAGCCTTTCACTGGCGCTCGATGCCGCCTCCTGGACGTGGGGCTTCGATGCGCTGCTGCCCGCCGCCGCAGAAGCTCTTGTCGCCCCCGGAAGCAACGGCGGCCCGGTCGAACTGGTAGCCAGCGTCAACGGCACGCCGTTTCGCGTGCTGGCCGAGAGCATCAGCCGCGAGCGTGTGTTCGGCGACGCGAGCATCCGCATCTCTGGAAGAGGGCGCAACGCCGTACTGGCCGCGCCCTATGCCCCGGTGATGAACTTCCAGCAACCGCAGGCGCGCACGGCGCGGCAGTTAATGGACGACGTACTCACGCTCAACGGCATCCCGCTGGGCTGGAGCATCGATTGGGGCATCACCGACTGGAACGTGCCTGCCGGGGTGTTCACCAAGCAGGGAACGTGGATCGAAGCCTTGGTCGCCATCGCCAGTGCGGTCGGCGGCTACCTGATCCCGCACCCTTCCGAGCAGAGCATTCGCGTGCGCCACCGCTATCCGGTAGCACCCTGGGACTGGGCCAGCGTCACGCCCGACTTCGTGCTGCCGGTGGATGCCGTCGCCCGCGAGTCGCTGCGCTGGGTGGACAAGCCCGCTTACAACCGCGTGTTCGTGTCGGGCCAGGACCTCGGCGTGCTCGGGCAAGTCACGCGTGCGGGCAGCGCCGGAGATGTGCTGGCCCCGATGGTGGTGGATAGCCTGATCACCGAGGCGGCGGCTGCGCGTCAGCGAGGCATCGCCGTGCTGGCCGACACCGGTCAGCAGATCGAGGTCAGCCTGCGCCTTCCGGTGCTGGCCGAGACGGGGATCATCGAACCGGGCGCGTTCGTCGAGTACCAGGACGGCAGCGTGACACGCCTTGGCCTCGTGCGCTCGACGCAGGTCGAGGCCGGAATGCCCGAGGTCTGGCAGACGCTGGGGGTGCAGAGCCATGCATAACCTGTACGACCAGTTCCGCCAGCTCATCCCTGATCCGCCATTGCAGGCGGGCACGGTGGTGGGCGTCGGCTCCGGCGTCGTGACCGTCGCCTTGCCCGGCGGCGGCTTGATCCGCGCACGCGGCAGCGCTGCCATCGGCCAGAAGGTGTTCGTGCGTGATGACGTCATCGAAGGCGGCGCACCCAGCTTGACGCTGGAAATCATCGAAATCTGAAGCCCATCTTCCTGATCACCCCTGAACCCGCCTTGGTGCCACGTGCATCAGGCGGGTTTCGCATTTCTGGAGACCTGCAATGACCGAACCCGAACAACAACCCGCCGCCCTCGTGGAGAACATGCTCCTGCTGCGCCGCGAGGACTTCGACGAACTGCTCGACCGTGCAGCCGAACGCGGAGCCGAGCGTTGCCTTGCCCATCTCGGGCTGGAGAACGGCAGTGCCGCGAAGGACATCCGCGAACTGCGCGATCTGCTGGAAGCGTGGCGCGATGCCCGGCGAACGGCGTGGCAGACCACCATCAAGGTCGTGACCACCGGCATCCTGGCCGCGCTGCTGGTGGGGGCCGCCATCAAGTTGAAGCTGATGGGAGGCGTCCAATGACCGCCAAGCCGAAGATCTGCCTTCTGGACGACTGGCGACGCGTGTTGCGACGGGCCTGGAGCATCCGCTTCTCGCTGCTGGCTGCTGCCTTCACGGCGGCTGAAGTGGTGGTGCCGCTGTTCGGGGATGTACTGCCGCGCGGCGCGTTTGTGCTGCTGGCCTTTGCCGCCAGCATCGGCGCGACCGTTGCGCGCATCGTGGCGCAGCCGGAGATGCACCAATGATCCGGCCACCGCAACGAAAAACTGTGGCTGCGTTGACCTTGTCCGCCGCCGCTCTGGTCGGCATCGTGCTGCACGAGGGCTACACCGACCGCGCAGTGATTCCGGTCAAGGGAGATGTGCCGACCATCGGGTTCGGCACCACCACCGGGGTGAAGATCGGCGACACCACCACGCCGCCGAAGGCGCTGGCTCGGGCGCTCACCGATGTGCAGCAGTTTGAGGGTGCGCTCAAACAATGCGTAACCGTGCCGCTGGCCCAGCACGAGTACGACGCCCTGGTGAGCTTCTCCTACAACGTCGGCAGCCGCGCATTCTGCCAGTCCACGCTGGTCAGAAAACTCAACGCCGAGGACTACGCCGGGGCCTGTGCCGAGCTGCTGCGCTGGCGCTTCTTCCAGGGTAAGAACTGCGCGCTGCCCGCCAATGCGCGCCTGTGCGGCGGGTTGGCCACACGGCGCGAGGCCGAGTACCGGCAGTGCATCGGGGAGGCATCGTGAGTGTGATTCCATGGGCGTACCGGCTGCTGGCACTCGCGGTGCTCGGCGTCGCCCTGGTCGGCTTCGGCTGGATCAAGGGCGCAAGCCACGTTCAAGCGCAATGGGATGCCGCCGTCCAGCAACAAGCCCTACAGACCGCAGCCATCCGCGAGCGGCAGGCGCAAGCCACCGTCAAGGTCGTCACCCAGTACGTCGACCGCGTCCGCATCGTTCGCGAGAAGGGCGAAACCATCATCAAGGAGGTTCCTGTCTATGTGCCCGTTCAAGCCGATTCTGCTTGCACTATCAACCGTGGCTTTGTGCGCCTGCACGACGCTGCCGCCGCCGGTAAACTGCCCGAGCCCGCCCGAGATGCTGATGCGGCCGCCGCAGGCATTGCGCTCTCTGCCGTCGCCGGAGCTGTTGCTGCCAACTACCAGACCTGCCACGAAAACGCCGAGCAATTGAGGGCGTTGCAGACGTGGATCGTCGAAATTACAGCGAACATCAGGTAAGGATCGAGTGCTGGCTACCAGCCCGGCGGTGGATCGCAGCTACCGTGGACTTCACGTTCAACCTCGGCGCGGGGCGCTTGCAGACATCAACCCTGCGACGACGGGTGAGCCAGAGGGACTGGGCCGCCGCCAGCACGGAGCTGCGGCGCTGGGTATACGGGGGAGGCCGAGTCCTGCCAGGGCTGGTTGCTCGAAGGGAAGCGGAATGCTTGATCTTGAATGGGAGACCTGATCTATGAGTCCGAAACGTTCCCTACACGCCCATAGCCGTGTAAACTGCCCCTTATATCCAAAATCGACGCTAAGCACAAGTACCAAGAACGTGGCCCTTGCCTACAACAAAGAAAATGCGCTGAACGCAATTTGCCCTTACTTTACGATGTTTCCGCTCGAGTATCCGAACAGGGTCCTCAAGAAGCATCTAAAGGAAAAGCCAGTTGTTCTCGATCCATTTTGCGGTCGGGGAACAACCTTATTCTCTGCCCGACAATTTGGGTTCTCTTCCTGGGGTATTGACTCGTCGCCCGTCGCCGTTGCCATTGCGAAAGCCAAGTTAGCGAGCTGTGACATTGAGGCGCCTCTCGCGCTTGCTGCAAAGTTGATCTCAGAGGTTGTCCCAACCGAAATTCCAGATACGCCATTTTTTCGTTCGGCATATCACCAATCGACGCTCCGCGATATTTGCGCCTTGCGCGAAGGATTGCTTGGTCTCGATGAAGAAACAGATGCGTCGTCCATTTTGCGCGCTGCGGCGCTTGGGTGTTTGCACGGTCCACTTCCCAAACACGTCGAGAATGCGGGCTACTTTTCCAATCAAATGCCGAGGACTTACGCGTCGAAGCCTGACTACGCCGTGAGGTTTTGGAAAGAGCGGGGTCTTAAAGCGCCAAAGACCGATGTGCTCCGGGTGCTGCGTCGGAAAATCGAACGCTTGGCGGGGCTTGAGCAAGCGTCGCCATGTCCGACATCTCAGGTGTTACATGGCGATGCTCAGTCGGAAGGGGTGTTCAAGTCGATCAGCGTTGCGCCATCGATTGTGATCACGTCCCCCCCTTATTACGGAATGCGGACGTATGTTCAGGATCAATGGCTAAGGAACTGGTTCCTGGGTGGGGCTGACTCCATAGACTACTCGGCTGGACCACAACTCGATCATGGCGGACAGCCGGTTTTTGCCGCGTCGCTCGGTAAGGTCTGGAAAAATATCGCCATCAGCGCAGCGTCGTCCGAGTCGCTTCATATGTACGTCCGATTCGGAATCATTCCATCTGCGCTAGTTGATGCAAAGAAACTCTTTAGAGCCTCGCTGGAGGAGTCCGGAGTCGATTGGCGCTTGGTGTCTACCCGTTCGGCGAAATCAGCAGACGTCGGCAAGCGGCAAGCAGATCAGATGAAAGCCGAGTCTGCCGCCGCCGTCGAATTTGATTTTCACGTCGAAAGAGTTTGATTGCGCTAGTTGCTATCGGTGGTAACGCAGTTTCGCTTGCCGCGACGTTGATCCGAGCGAGATCTGATCGCTGATTTCCTGGTTGCAGAATTCATCGACGTAGTCTTTGATCGCATGCGCAGTCTCGAGCGCCTTCTTGTCTTGTGGGACGTGCCCTGCGAGGGTCATCGGCATGACCACCAGACACTTGGCCATTGCGCGGGAGATGGCGACGTTGGTTCGCTCTAGTTGCATGAGGAACGCTTCCTCTCCCATGATCACATCGGCGTCCCCGACCCCGAAAGTCACGATGATCGTGTGACGCTGTCCCCCTTGGAATTTTTCAACGGTATCAACTGCTGAGTCGATCAAATCTGGTGGGTCAGATGGAAATATCGCTCTCAGTTCGCGGATCACCAACGCGCGCTGTGCACGGTGCGGCGTAACGATACCAATGCACCGTCCCCAAAACTGATCTGGTTGTGGCACCGCGTGCGTAACCGGCCCGCGTCCATCAAGCTCAGCACTCACTGTTTGCCTGAGGCACCAAGTCAAGGCAGCGACGATCTTTGCCTCAACGGAATTGCTTTGTGACGAGAGGTCATCGTCATGGAGCAAAGTCAGCACCTTATTCTCTGCAGCCAGAATATGCGGCCAAAAGGGAGACCAAGGCATGCCTCCAGGAAATCCGGACGTGGGAGTTGGTGGCGCCCCCAATAAATGAAGCGCCGTGGCTGCGTTTGCGGCCTGTAGGGTTGCTCGATAGCCGATGGTGCGGGCGTAGGCAACGATGTCCTCAGCAGAACGGTAGTTCTCTTCCAACGGACATGGAGTGATCTGATTGCCAAACGGTCGTTCGAGCAGGTACTTCTGGATGCTGCCCACCAAGTATTCGGCACCCTTGGGTGGTTCCAGAGCCATGATGGGTGGCATCTGAAGATGGTCGCCTGCAATGATCAGTCGCGCATCTTCTTTCAGAGTAGCAAGCGGAGATATTGCCGTGGTGACCTGAACCTGTGAGCTTTCGTCAACGATCACAACGTCGAAAACAGGGCCAACGCAGCTACCGAACCCCCAGTCTGCGAGCTTGTATGCCTGCATTGTCGAAGTGGCGACAATGGTGACTGATTCGGTATTCGCCACACTAGCGAGGCAGTCCTGCGTTTCCTGGTTGGCTTGGCTGAGATTGAATGATTCAACACGCAAATGAGGTTTGGACGCAGCGAAGGGCTTAGGAGTCTGCGACGAGGAATAGCCCACGAAGACATCTGCTGGGCAAGTTGAGTCGGCATCTAGCGCCTCAACTACGCGACCGATGATCTCTTCTACCGCTTTATAGGTCGGCCCAGCGACCAGCACTTTCAATGGCTGACTCCTCTGCACAGCGTCATGAACGAGCCCATGAATGCATCCGGCAAGCGTCTGGGTCTTTCCGGTTCCCGGCGGCCCCCAAATGATGGTCAAGCCTTTTTCTGCGGCGTGGGCAACGGCATCAGTCTGGCTGGTATTCAGGTTGTGCTTGGCTTTGGCGTAGGCGGCTACCGATGCAGCCTGAGGCGAGGCAACAACCGATGTTGCATGGACGGTGTCTGCCTCCCACAGAATGCGAGCAAGCGGAGTAATCGCTGCGGTACCTGGCCTTGCTGCGTTAGCGCCCATTGCAGTGGCAGCATTTCTGTCGGCAACCGCAATCGATGGATTGCCGACAGAGGCCAAGATTTTTTTGACCGTCTCATACCACTTGAATGAGCCTTGGCCCTTGGTAATGAAAATATCGTTCAGCAGGTCGATAGTTGAATTGGCCAGCAGGTACGGCGCGAATGCCGCCTCACGCCAGTTGCTTAATTTCAGTACTGCTTTGCGTGTGCCTCGGTCGAATGAAACCAGCGTCACAGAGAGTGCCGACCACAATGGGGTCAGAATGGTGTCACCCTGCCCGGAATAAGGCGGAGCTGTGACGGGAATCAGATCCCTGCCACGCTGAAGTGGAAGCCCAGGGAATCCCTCTTTGCCCAAGGCAAGATAGCCCTCGTTGTCGTCAAGTTTGGCTTCGGTTGACCCGGGCAGGACATCGAAGATGTACTCGTTCGGCGCTCCCGTTGGCTGGCCATTGGTAAGCCGTACAGCCTCGTAACTTGCCTCCAATGCTTCGGAATCAAGAGCTAGGCGCTGATGAGATTCAAGCTTCCTGGTCTGAAATTGCAGTTCTTCCCACCAGATCCACAGCTTGCTATCGAACGCGACGTCACGACTGCCCTGGGGTGTTGATTCATTTCCAAATCTGGGCCATTTCGGGACGCGTTCACGTTGAAATCTGAGCCACGTTGCCGCTCTATCGTGCTGAATTTTTCAGCACGGGGGAGCAGGAGTGATCAACGTGAGCACATTG